>CAIJTL010000778.1 GCA_903823545.1 uncultured Planctomycetaceae bacterium | reverse complement strand
GTCGTCAATCGATTGTTCCGGGTGCCGCTTCTGACTGCGCAACTTCATCAGTGAGGCGTTGACGACGATTCGATGCAGCCATGTCGAGAGTTTTGATCGACCATCAAACGTGGGCAACGCTTTGAACGCGCTCAGGAAGGCATCTTGCACCGCGTCCTGAGCATGATCGTCATTCCCCATTAACCTACGAGCGACCGCCAACATTTTAGGACCATATTGTCGCACCAGCGTCTCGAACGCCGCGTCCTCACCCGCGCCTAATGCGGTGAGCATCAACGCATCCGCATCAGCATCAACGGTGGCGTGGTCGTGATCCATCTTTAACAAACTTCTTTGGCAGACTTACGGCCTACCAAGTGTGCGTTAGCTGACATGACGCAGGAAATTGACTCGGCCCCCGATGACCCATTCGACGACAAATAAGTTGCCCGAGTGATCGAAGCAGGCGTCGTGAGGATGAATGAACTTGCCTGTCCTCCAGAGCGAACGATCGCTGCGAACGGGGAACTTTCCGTCGCCGAGAACTTGCTTGGTCCAGTCGGGATCGTAGCCCAAGTGCGTGAGAACTTTATTGTTCTTGTCGAAAAGCGTCACCCGAGCATGCAGGTCAGGGACCAACAGCACGTCGCCGCGAATATCGAAGTGAGCCGGAAAGCTGACTGGCGACTTCAGTGCCGCGACATCTGATGTCAAACCGGGGTTGCCCTCACTGTCCTGCGTCACAAAGCCGAGATGCTTTCCTTCGAGTGTGAGGTATTGCAAACGGAAGTTCGCTCGATCAGCCACGATCAGCGATGGTTCGCGGCCAGGGCGATTATCGAGCCACTGCCCATGCGGCGTTTGAAACTGACCGGGTGCCGTACCGGCTCCGCCGAAAGTGCGCACCCACTTCGCATCTTTGTCGAATTGATGAATCCAATGTGAGCCGTATCCATCACCGATGTAGAAGCCACCATCGGGCGCGAAGGAGATGTTCGTCGGGCTATACGGCGTTTTCGGATCATCGTACTTGCCAGTTTCGAGCAAGCGTTCTTTCTTCCAGACGATCTCGCCTTTCAGCGTTGTCTTGGTAACGAGGCTCGTGCGGGTTGAGCAGAGATAGAGGAACTCTTCGTTTCCTTCTTTGCGAATGTCGATGCCGTGACCGCCAGTGTGATACTCTTTGCCAAACGAGCGGACGAATTTTCCCTGCGGATCGAAGACCACAACCGCATCGAGCGGTTCGGGTGCGTGTGACCGATGTGTCACATATACGAGTCCCGCTTCATCCACGGCGACACCGTGCGTCTCGCCCCACTGAATGTGGCTGGGAACTTCGCCCCAATTATGCGAGACCACTTCGTATTGATAGGCCGCTTCACCGAGGACCGAGTTCTTCGTTCCGGCTTTGTCTGAAGCATGCAGAATCAACGGCGTGACGCTTGCCGTCGCCGCTGCGGCTCCTGCCGCTTGCAAGAAATGGCGGCGAGTTGTTTCGGATTTCCGACTCGAACGAGCAGACGATTCTTTCCGACGGCCAGCCATAACGAGCCCTTGATGACGAATGCAAAAGTTGATTGGGACGGCAAAACACGAGACCCCTTGCGACTTGGCACGATATCGGTGCTTCCACAAGCGAGCAATCAATGTCGTGAAAGCGGGAGCGAAAGCTGCGACATTCGCTGGATAAGACGGGCGAAGTATGCCTGTTGCGAAATATGAAAAAGACACCGTTCAGATCGCGATGCCTGAAGTCGCTTTCGCCGCAGCCATGTCCGCTGAATAATCTCGCCGTCGAAACCGGTTCGACTTTGGCGAAGACTCAAAGGATTCCCACGATGGCTGCCCCAGAACGAACATTCTTAAAACGCTTCATAAAAAACTGGCTGGTCCTGATTTCGCTCGCAATTTGGATGCTGTTTGCACCGAGCGATCTGCGACATACAACCTTCATCGAATTGAGTCATTGGTTTTCTCTGAGTATGGCTCATGCCGACCAGGCGTCTGATGACTATGCGGTGGCGGTTGGGTTCTACAAGCAAAGTCGTTGGAGCTTTGCCGCGGATGCTTTCAAGAAATTCCTCTCGCAAAATCCAAAGCACGAGCGCGTTCCATTTGCCCGATTGTATCTGGGACTATCGCTGACCAATTTGGAAAAGTACGACGAAGCTCGCACTGTCTTGCGAGCGTTCGTGAAAGACTTTCCGAATAACCAACAAGTCGCGCAGGCGATGTATCGAATCGCGGAAGCGAGTTATTTCCTCGACGATCTCAAGGCGGCAGAGACTGAGTTTGGCGCGTTCTTGGCAAAGGCACCAGAAGACTCGTTACGCGAGTATGCATTGCCCTACCTCGGCGACACGCAATTGCGATTGGGCAAAGCGGAACAAGCCGCGTTGAGTTTCCAGCAGTCAATCAAGCTGTATCCGCAAAGTAAAATGCTCGATGACTCTCGATTTGGGTTGGCGAAGACCTTTGAAGCTCAGCAGAAGTTTCCAGATGCGTTAGGTCTTTATCGCCAAATCGCAGCGAATCGAACGGGGTCGCGTGCGGCGTTGTCGCAGTTGCAGATCGGCGTTCGGCTGTTCGAGATGAAAGACTATGTCGAGGCGGCGAAAGCCTACGTTGATTTGGAGAAGAACTTTCCAGAGAGCAAATACATTCCGACCGCGCGACTGAATGCCGGGTATTCGCTCTACGAATTGAAAGACTTCAAGGGAGCGGCCACTCAATTTGAGCTGGCATCGAAGGACGCAGAACAAGCGGCCATTGCGAGTTATTGGCACGGCATGTCACAGAAGCAACTCGGCGACTTTGCCGGTTCTGTCGCGATCCTGAAGGTGGCATTCGCGGCTCACGAGAAGAACCCCATTGCCGAGCAGATCCTCTTCCAATGGGCCGACTGTGAACTACGACAGGCTCAGTTTGAAGCCGCGGAACTGCACTTTGTGGACGTTGTGAAACGATGGCCTCAAGGCCAATGGGCCGATGATGCGTTGTACTTTGCAGGTGAGGCGGCGTTGCAGCGAGCGAATCGTGCGGCAACTCCGGAAGCTCGCATTGCTGCTCTTCAATCAGCAGAAGCGATCTCGCAACAGTTCTTGACTTCGTATGGCAACAGCGGCCTGAAGCTATACATCGACTTGCTCCGCGGACGAGTGTTGCTGGTTCGCGGAAGCGATGCAGAGGCAGCCAGTGCTGCGGAAATCTTCAAAGTTGTTCTGGCGACAGCGCAGCGTCCTCAGACTCAAGCACAGGCACGTTTTCATTTGGCGCGGGCACAGCAACGACTGAAACAACATGCCGCTGTCCTCGAAACGTTGGTGCCGGTTGTCGAACAAGCTCGCAAAGAAGGGGCCGCGTCAGAGTTCATCGACGCGCTCGTTCTACAGGCGAGCAGTTTGCTCTCCGAGAAGAAATATGCGGAGTCTGTCGAAGTCTCGTCCACCTACTTGAAGCTCGCTCCAGCAGGTGAGCAAGTCGCTCAGGCTTATTCCACGAAAGCGCTCGCGGAAGCGAATCTCGGACAATTCGATGTTGCCAAACAAACGTTGGCACAACTTCAAAGATCCGCGCCCGGCAATCCGCTAAGTCTGGTGACAACTCAACAAGTGGCTGAAGCGGCGTATGCCGCGAAACAATTTGAAGTTTCACAAGAACTCTTCGGAGCGGTCATGAGTGCGGGGCCGTCGCCGCAGTTTGTCGCCGCGTTGTCCGGACAAGCGTGGAGCCAGTTTGATCGGAAGCAGTTCAAACCGGCAGCGGCAGGCTTTGCTCGATTGTTGAAAGACCATCCGCAACATGAACTCGCGCCTGAAGCGGCTTTTATGCTTGGAGACTCGTTGCAAGCTGACGGCCAACTGGCCGAAGCAGCGAAGGCGTTTGCAGAAGCGTTCGATAAACACGCACCAAGCCGCTTCGCGTATTTGTCCGGTTTGCAATCGGCTCGAGTGCTTGGTCGGTTGAAGCAAGTGGTCGAAGCGGATGCGGCGTATTCAAAGTTGTTAGAGAAATTTCCGAAGCCGGAACGCCTGGATCGACTCTTCGACGAATGGGCGATGCTCAACTACGAAGCGGAGCGATACGGTCGCGCGGATGAGATCTTCAAACGGTTGATCGCAGAGACGCCAGACAGCGATCTGGTCGACAACGCTCGGTTTAGCTTGGTCGAAAGCCAGTTATCGGCGATTGATCCGAAAGAGGATGCGGCGGTAAAGAACAAGAAATTAGAAGAGGTCAAAGCCGCTTTTCGGCAATTGGAGCAAGACCCGAAATCAGACGCTGACGTGCAACAGGATTCGTTGCTCCGTCTGATGGGAATTGTTGAGGAGCAACAACAATGGGACGAACTCGCCAAGATTGCGGAGTCACTTCGAAGTCGGTTTGCTGAAGGTCGCTACAAAACGGACGCAACCTTCTATTTGGCGGTGTCGCTGTTGCAACGTAAGCAACTCGGACCAGCCTTTGATCTGCTCAAGCCTCTTACCTCTGCGAAAGCAGACCCTGATGTCGCGGTGAAGCCTTGGTTTCCTCGCGTGTTCGTTCTCTTGGCAGAGATCAACTATCAACAGAAGAAGTACCCTGATGTCGTGGCGACAATTGCGGAGTTCCGAGCTTGGGACGCGAAGAGCCGCTTACTCTATCAAGGAGATGAAGTGCTTGGCCGAGCGTTAAAGCAACAGACCAAATTTGATGAGGCACGAGTGGTCTTCAAGCAGGTGACTGACGATCCGAACGGGACTCGCACGGAAACGGCCGCGAAGGCTCAATTGATGATCGCCGAGACGTACTTCATCCAAAAAGACTTCAAGACCGCGTTGGAGAACTACTTGAAGGTTTACATCCTCTACAAATTCCCGGAGTGGCAGGCGGCGGCGCTGTTTCAGGTGGGGTTGTGTGACGAACAGCTCGGCGAATGGGGTAAGGCCGTGACGGACTATGAGTCGTTACTGACAGAGTTTCCCAAAAGCGAGTTCGTCGAAAAGGCAAAACCTCGCCTAGAAGTGGCTCGCCAGAACGCGAAAAAATAGGTGCGTTCGTCGCGACCGGTCCGACGGGTGCAATCGTCAGGATTCTCAGGCGTTGGGGACGGCATTCTGTCGCGTCCGTGCCAACCCTGGGTTATGCTCACGTCGGACTTTGTGGAGCGACGGATCGCAGTGTGTCTGGAGTCGTTTCATGCCTGCTGTTTTGGTGCCAGTCAATCAGGGAAAATCAATCGTGCTGGATAAGCCGATTGTGCTGGTTGGCCGTCATCCCGATTGTGATGCAGTCATATTGAACAGTCGCAAGATTTCGCGCAAGCATTGCGCGGTCGCGCTGGTCAACAACCACTTCGTTGTTCGCGATCTCGGAAGCATGAACGGCGTGTGGGTGAACGGGATTCGCGTCGAAACGCAGTCGTCTGTCGATTTCGGTGATGAGTTGATGATTGGTGATGTGGCTTTCGTTCTCGAAGCAGACAAGAAGTCGTCCGAGAAAAAATCGAAGGGTGCAGCTCCACTCGGCTCCGAAACGCCGCTTGCTCCGGCAAAATCTCCGCGCGTTCCAGAAGTCGCATCTGCTCGCAGCAATCCGCTTGCTCGTCCAAAGAATCAGGACTTGAGCATGGAATTCCCCGTGCCAATTGATGACGACGAAGACGATCGGTATTCGGTCCCGCCTCCGAGTCAGAAGCCGCTGGGCGGAGACACGGACCCAGGTGGCGATTAGTCGCCCCTTGTTTTCACAATCTGTTTATGCGACGTGGCAGAGATAGTACTTGAGATAGTCATTCTCCGGGCAGAACGGCGAGACAGGGTGATCAGGGCCTGCGCCTCTCACGTCAACGATTCGAATGTCGCGACCGGATTGTATTGCGACGTCCGCCAGCATCTGCTCGAAGTCTTCGTGACTGACCAAGCCCGAACAGCAGCAAGTTGCCAATAAGCCGCCAGGCTTGAGAACTGATACGGCCAGTCGATTGAGGCTGTGGTAGGCGCGCATCGCTTGCGGTAGCGCGGCACGTGTGCGAGTGAGCTTAGGAGGGTCGAGAGCGATTGTGTCGAACAACTCGCCTGAGTCTCGCAAGTTTTCAAGAGCCTTGAATGCGTCTCCCTTTTCGGAGCGCCAACGATCACTGACTCCGTTGAGCTCCGCGTTTCGTTGAGCCAAAGCGAGTGCGGCTTCGGATGAGTCAATCGCCAGAACTTCTGAAGCTCCCCCCCAGACGAGGGCACCGATTCCGAAACCACCCGTGTAGCTAAAGACATCGAGGACTCGCTGCCCTTTAACGTACTGAGCCAGTGCTCGGTGATTGTCTCGCTGGTCGAGATAGCCGCCGGTCTTGTGTCCTTCCGTGAGGTCAACTTCCCATTTGAGGCCATGTTCAACGACAACCAAAGGTCTCGGCGGCGGCTCACCAAAGAGGAGTCCGTCGGCGATTTCCAACCCCTCAGCATCGAGAGTCCCTTTCTCCGTTCGGAGGACAATCCCCGCCGGTTGAGCGAGTTCGCAAAGAAGTTCGATGATCTGTGATTGGCGTTGTGCGATCGCGAAACTCGTGAATTGAACGCTCAACCAACGGTCATAGCGATCGACAGTCAGCCCAGACAGGCCGTCCGCTTCACTGTTGATTAACCGATAGGCTGTGACGTCGCTGCTAACCCCAAACAATGTCGAACGCAGTTGAATTGCAGACTGGATGCGAGCCTTCCAGAACTCGCGATCGATTGGGATCTGCTCGTTCCAAGAATACAGTCGCACGCGAATTTGGCTGTTGGGGTTAAACAGTCCGTGAGCAATGAACTCTCCTTCGTGAGAATACAACGCGACGGTGTCACCCGCTTGTGGGTTTCCTCGTACCGTCCGAATCGCTCCGGCAAAGACCCACGGATGCCGCTTAAAAAATGGCAGTGCGTGACGCGGCTTCAGATTGACCACCGCCGGCATGCGCTCGGCTTGCTCATTTGAGACAATTTGATTGTCTGGCGAAGTGATTCCGGACATCTCTTCCAACTGACCTTCAGGTCGCGAATCACTCATCGCTTGGTGGTTCCTCGTGGCCCGAGGGCCGATTCGACTTCGGCGAGGTACGCCAGCAGTCTGTCTCGTTCATTGGTCAAATGCCGCACGCGCAGTAGCGATCGCACGCGGGTAGTTAGTTCCAGTCGATTCACTGGCTTTGTCAGAAAGTCATCGCAACCAGCGGCGACCGCTTTCTCGATGTCACCCATTTCGTTGAGCGCGGTGACCATAAGAATCGGAATATCGTGAGTCGCCGCGTCCGCCTTCAAACGTTGACAGACTTCGTAGCCGCTGAGTTTCGGCATCATGATATCGAGCAACACAATATCCGGTTGGAAGGATTTGACCTTCTCCAGCGTGCTGGGCCCGTCGACTGACATTTCGATCTCGTAGTCACCATCCAACAAATAGGCTTCCAGCAACTCACGATTTTGTTCGTTGTCGTCGGAGATCAGGATCTTCGACGGCTTCGTTTGTGGTGTATTGGTTTTAGACATATCAAAAATCTCTGGACGTGCTCGGTGAAGTGTGAGCGTCGTTTCATGGGTGGGGATTATAGTGGCGGCCCATCGCGATGACATCAAGCACTCGTCTTGTCTGAGCAACCTCTTCCCAAACATGAGGTTGAGTCATTCTTAAGACCTCCAAATGTCCGCGTAAAAAGTCGATATCTGCCAACGTGTCAATGTCGTACCAAAGCGGCAAGAGATGGAGGCTCGCTCCGGCTTTTCGAATCTCGCCGATCATTTGTTCGAGCACTCGCGAGGTGCTCCACTCAACGCGATCGAAGAGAGAGAACGAACTTTGATGGAGGCCGATCATGTAAACGCCTCCGTCCGTCGCTGGTCCCAGCACGCAGTCAACGTTCAGCAACGCGGCCAAAGCCTGTTCGACATCACTTCTTAGCAGCGTGGGACTGTCCGAGCCGATCAACACGACCGGGTCTGGCCCGAAGCACTCGAAGAAACTCTGCATTCGTTCGCCAAGCGAACCTTCCGGTTGAGCCCATAACTCGAAATACCCGTTTGCGAGTTGTTCAAAGTATCGTCGACTTCGCTCATCTTTCGGTGCGTAGGCCAAGATTCGCCGTGCATTGATCTCTCGAAATCGCGCGACCACGCCGCTTAAGAATGCGGCGTAAAGCTCGGCAGCCAATTCATCGCCGATTGCTTGAGCCAAGCGAGTTTTGACACGTCCCGGCTCCGGATATTTCACAAAGATCCCGAACGTGGATGTCGCACCGAGGTCGGTCGTCATGCCGTGGGACTTCCTTCAATCAGTCGCTGCAACAACATCTCCGAAACGCGGCCTTTGAAGCGAACTTTGCCGTCAATTTCAACGACTGGCACCCACGTATCCCACTGCTGTCGAAGCGACGGGTTTGCGTCGATGTCGACTTCACGAGTCTCTGGCAAATAGGCCGAGTACCGTTGCAGCAAATCGAACGCCTCATCGCAAAGATGACAGCCTTCTCGCGTGTAGAGAACCACGGAGTGAAACCGTCGTCCGCGCCGAGTTGGTTGCCACTGAGTTCGCCGTTCTGCGGACGGAACTTCGCGCGGGCCGTGGCTCATGACGAACAGGCCAAACGCGATGCACAACACTGAGATCCATAGGTTAGTCGTTCTCTGGCCATACCAAAATCGTGGCATGTCCCACGGGAGGCCGGTGCTGTTTTCGCATGCGATCAAGCACAGTATTCCCAGCCCTATGCCCAACATCACGGTTCCAAAGTGCGCTTGCGCGGCGGTGAATTTCGAAGTGGATGTCATTCAGCAGATCTCGGGGAAAGTCGCGCTCTCGCGTTTGCCTCTACGGAAACCATAAGCGAGTCGCCTGTTTGTCGAGCCGTCAGGAAAGACCGAAGTCATTCGCGGCGGCAAGGTATCTCGTAAGATCATGACGTAACAGATCATCCCGGCGTGCTTCTCATTCGAGACTAACGCCCTTAGATTGGCTCGCGTTCTCGTCGCCTTGCGGAGTTAAATGAGCCTGATTGTGAACGGTTCGCGCGGCAAGGCCCAAATTGGAGGAGTGTGCTTCTATGAAACGTCAGCTTTGGATTTTGTTGGCCGTTGCCGCGTTCGCGCCTTTGTTTGCTCTCGTTACTTCCGATGCTGCTGATCCGGCAAAGCTTGAAGAAGGTTGGATCAGCTTGTTCAACGGCAAAGATCTGACCGGTTGGAAGAAGAACGAAGATGGCAAGTTTGAAGTCATCGACGGTGCCATCAAGGTCAGCGGCAAGCGAGCTCACCTCTTCACCGAGAAGGAATTCAAAAACTTTGAGTACAAGGTTGAATGCAAGACGACCAAGGGAAGCAACTCAGGGCTCTACTTCCATACGAAGTTCCAAGAGGAAGGCTGGCCAGCTCAAGGTTATGAAGCACAGGTCAACGTTTCACACGGTGACAAGATCAAGACAGGCAGCCTCTACGGTGTGAAGAATGTTGAACAAGTCGAAGTCAAAGATGATGAATGGTACGAGACTCACATCAAGGTCGTTGGCCGACACATCACCATCAAGATCAACGGCAAAACGACCGTTGATTGGGAACAACCAGAAGACTTCAAAGACAAGGCATTTCCAGGCCGCAAGATCAGCTCGGGTTCGTTTGCGATTCAAGCACACGACGACAAGAGCGTTTGCTACTTCCGCAACATCCGCGTGAAGCCACTTGCTGACTAAGCGACATCTCTATTTCGCGAGAGAGCGTAACTTTTTGGCGAGCGGGGT
>CAIJTL010000777.1 GCA_903823545.1 uncultured Planctomycetaceae bacterium | reverse complement strand
CGCGCATCAACAATCGAGGTGGTCGAGACCACTGGGGCAATCTTGCTCCGCTGTTGCTCTCCGGCGGTGGCTTGCCGATGGGGCGCGTGATCGGACAATCAACTCGCGACGCAGGCGAACCGAACTCAGAGAAAGTAACGCTCAAGAACTTGATCGGCACGATCATGCACACGCTGCTCGATGTCGGCGAAGTCCGCTTACAACGCGGGCTACCATTCGACCTCGCACGTGTCTTCTCAGACTACGAGCCGATCCCCGGTTTGCGGATTTGAAAATCAGTCCCCAAACTCGACAAGTACAACTTGGCTCCGTTCTCCATAGCAGCGTTAGCGATGGCGATTCGGTTTTGAGTCAACTTCTTTCACGCGACAATTCGCAGGAACTATTCAAGTTCCCTGTTTGTCGAACTGCGACTTGTTGGGCAATCTCGTTCGTCTGTTAGGATGGATCATGCGTTGGACCGCGCTTTTGGCTTGTGTCTGCCTGTCGGTTGTGATTGTGGGAGTCTGGGCGATCGGTGCGGATCAGAAGCCACCGACTTTGAGCGAGGCCCGAAAAACGATGAACGCCGGAAATTTCAAAGAGGCGTTCGAGAATTATCGCAAGTTGTGCTTCGATCCGAATTCACCCTCGAAAGAGTTGCCCGAAGCATTCAACGAAGCGACTCAGTGCCTTCAACGTCTTGGACGAATCAATGAGATCGACGAGTTTCGTGAGAAAGTCGTTAAGGTTCATTCGACAAATTGGCGACTACTTCAAGCGGTCGCCCAATCGTATCTGCAAATCGAGCACAATGGCGTCTTCATCGCCGGTAAGTTTCAGCGAGGGAGTCAACGCGGTGGCGATGGGCGGCAAGTTCATTCGTCTGAGCGGGATCGTGTGCGAGCGTTGCAACTGTTAACTCAAGCAATGCCACTCGCGTTGAAGGACGACGACAAAGCCGCTGCCGCCGAATTTCATTGGCAGTTCGCAAACACGCTATTGACCGAAAACGGGCAGGCACAAGCCTGGAAGCTCCAAGCACTGACTGACCTTGCGACGCTCCCCGATTACGAAGAGGGATACTTCTGGTGGCGCGGTCAGCAGCCTCAAGGGGCACCGGTCGATGCTGATGGCAATCCGGTTTTTCACGCTGTTCCGAAAAGCTACGAAGACGCGAAATCCGATGGCGAACGTTGGCGATGGATGCTGGCTCAGACGATGGAGTTGCACCCTGATCGTCGCGACGAAGTGCTGTTCTCGTTCGCGCAGTTTCTCAGCAGCCAGTTCGGTGTCGAGACGATGGCTCAGTACGGCTGGTTCAGTCGTTTCGCAGAGGACAGTGCGAAGGCCGAAAATGCAAAAGGCGTTGGAAAAGACAAAGCGGGGACGTTCTCGCTGCACACGCTGAGCGACGACGAAACGATTGCTCGATTGGCGACCGGCGTGAAGCGGTTCAAGTTGCCGGATGAGTTTAATTTCTTTCGCATCTGGCAACAGCTTGCCCAGAGGCGTGGGACGTGGGGCGATCAAGCGTGCGACCAGATTGCTCACTTCTATGAGAATCGGCGGCAGTATCCGAAAGCAGTCGAAGCCTGGAGGCGAGCGATCAAGGATG
>CAIJTL010000776.1 GCA_903823545.1 uncultured Planctomycetaceae bacterium | reverse complement strand
CTTCCGCGACTGGCTTCAATCCGGCCGCTTCCAATTGAGCCAACACGAAATGATCCATCGCGCGACGAGGCCACGCTGCGTCCTTCACTGTCGGAGGTTCAGTCGTTCGCACCGGACGAAACGACCAAAACTGACGATCCTCATCAGTGACAGTTCCCGCCGCGCGAATGCCGCCGCCATCTTTTGTCGCTGATTCCGGCCACGGAGCGCCGAGTTCCACCCACTTCCGCAGAACTGTGGTCTCTTCTTTCGACAGCTTCCCATTCGGAGGCATCTGTACGTCGCCGGTCTGTTCGACCGCGGCAATCAACGAACTCTCCGCTGGCTTACCCAAAGCCACGACCGCACCACTTTCGCCTCCAGCGAGTAACCCCGCTCGATTGGCTAAACTCAGCCCACCCTTCTTCTGCCCGCGAGCGTGACACGAAAAGCAATGCTGCACGAGCAGCGGTCGCACCTTCCGCTCGAAGAACTCCGCACCGGGCTCGTCAGTCGGAGCTGCATCCGCTGCAAAGAGAGGCTCACCAAACGATGACAACAACAGGGTCATCGCCAACAACATCATTCGCCGCGTGAACGAAGCCATAGGAACTCTTGGGTGGGAGTAAAGGAAGCAAAGTCGGAGGGTTCTGGCAGGGGAGCCCACGTTACAAAGCGTTGGATGGCTCAGCAATCACGAAGTGCCGTTTCTCGGAATGCTGATCGATCGGTGAAGACATGAAATGTTCTGAACCTATTGGAATTCGTACGGACAGTGGTGTTAGGAATTCGCAAATTCTGAAAAGAATATGTGATCACGACGCTTGCGATTTCAAAAGTGGGACGCAAATCTTTCACCCATTCGTTCAGGTAACGTGGTAAACCTGTCTCTTTGCGTGACGCATTCGAGCTGTCGCGTTCAGTGCTCCTGAAATCTTTCGACCGGTTCTCGGTTTGGCATTGTGACTCCTGGTTTCCCTTCATCGCTTCTGGAGGATAGTCATGCTGCGCGTGTCTTGGTTGGATCGTTTTCAAAATCGGTTGCTGTCGTCTTGCCGTGTTAAGATGGGGGGGGGGCAGAAAGGGCTTGACGTCTCAGGCAGTCGCTCATCCACGGCGAGCCTATTCGCAAAATGTTCCAGTAGAGGTGTTAGAGGTTCGGACGCTGTTGAGTGTGACCGGCTCCGAAATCCCGCCGGCGGTGCCTGACTTGGGATTTTATTTCTCGCCGATCGCGAATGACGTGGGGCCGTATTACGCGCCTCATGGGAAAGCCTTTCCTGCGGGCAGTGCGCCCGTGACGGTCAACGACGTTGGTGCTTCGACAGTCATCTCCGGTGGCCTGCCAGCAACTGTTCCGAACACGCTTGGTGGTTCGTCGGTGAGCTACCAGATTTCTGATGGAATTAGTTCTAGTTCAGCGACGGCAACGATCATTTCCACCAATCAGAATCCGAGTGATTCGGCGGGAGTTTCGTATGCGGTGATCAACATCGATCCGATGACAATCGCTCCGTTCCCCATGATGTTTATGCCGGGATTTGGCCCGCCACCACCTCCTGGTCCGCTGGGTGGCATGTTTCGCAATACGTATTCTGACACAATCGGCTCGATGTTTGGTTTCGATGGTGATGGCGATTCGACCACCGCAGTTGCCAGCACGCCCTCGTATGGCACGGTGACAGTGACCCCCTATATGACGATGCCGGGTATGGGCCCCATGGCCTGGTATTGGAGCTACGACGCTTCGCCGGGCTATTACGATGTCGTCGATTCGTTCACGTTCACAGTCACGGATAGTGTTGGAGGAACCACAACGACGCAACCCGTGCATCTGGCGATCACCAATAAGTCCGTCTGGAATTGGTTACAGATCGACGCGAAAGCGGACGAGACCACTTGGGGCACCAGCTTCGATGCACCGGTGACGGGGAACGTGTTGGGGAACGACTACAACCCCGATGGTCTGCCACTGACCGTGACTTGGGGCCCGACTCCGGCGGGCTTCACGGGAAATCCGGACGGCAGCTATTCGTTCCTTCCCAGCGGCAGCATTGCCTCGTTCATGACCGGCAGTGGGGTGACGATTCCTTACAACGCGGTCGATGCCAATGGCACTTCGGGTGGAGCGGGGCTAACGATTAAGCCCAAAATCTTAAGACCCGGCGAAGGTGCAGGTGGAGCGGGCTTCTCAGTCGCGAACGGTGGCGGGTACACCAACGGGTTGGGTGATATCAAGGCGTATCCGGATGGCGGAGGCTTAACGATCGAGTTGCTTGGCAGCACGATCATGGCTTTTGCCGATGGGCCTGCAGGCTCGTCCGTGAACATCGTCAATGGTGCTGGCTCGCTGCAACTGAATGCCACAGATCTCAACATCGGTCCGATCAGCAGCATCGGCTACTACTCGGCGACCACGAGCGGGAGCATGTCTTCGATCTCAGCAGGAACCGTTGATGTCCATGCCGACGGGAACATTGCCTCCATCACCGCCAGCGGACGACTCATCAACGCGTTTGCAGGAGGCAGCATCGGCAATATCCAGGCGGGAGAAATCAACGCCGTTCACGCCACCAATCTGCAGCAAGTGAGTTCCTCCGGCAAGATCGCCAACGTCACGGCTGTCAACACGATCGGTGGCGCAGTGACCGCGGGAGGGAACATTGGGATTGTCGCTTCGATCAACCAGAGCCTCACAAACTCAATAACCGCCAGCGGCAGCATCCGCACCGTGACTGCCCCACAGGGCGTGCAAGGGAATATCACCAGCGGCGGATTCATCGGACTGGTCTCAACAGCCGGGAACATCGGCGGCACGATCACCGCCAGCGGCAACATTTACGGCGTCTATGCCGGTGACTCGATCACACAAAATGTTGTTGCGACCGGCGGCAATATCTACACAGTGCAAGCAGGTAACAGCATCAACGGCAACGTGACTGCCAGTAACGAGATTTGGAAAGTCGTGGCGGGAACGGACTCGACCGATTCCATCTCTGGTGCTGTGACTGCCGGTGGCGACATCGGGCGAGTCACCGCTGGGGGGAGCATTTCCAACTCGGTGACTGCGGGAGGTGGCGTGTGGTTGGTCGTTGCGGGAGGTTCGTTAAGCGGCGATGTGAATGCCTCTGGCGGCTCCATCTGGGCAGTCTCTGCCCAAGACATCTCCAACAACACAATCTATGCCAGCGACAGTATCGAATCGGTCGTGGCCTATGATCCCAACGTGACTGGTGGTGGCAATCTCAATGTGGCTTCTGGAATAACTGCGAGCGGCGGAAAAATTGGCGCGCTTCAAGCCTCAGCCAGCATCAACGCCCCCATCTCAGCCGGAGGCCACATCGGCTCAATTCTGGCTGGCTCGAATTGGACAGGAGACTTCAACGGTAGCGCCAGTGCCGGTAGCTGGATTGGCCCTGTCCGAGCCACACGAGGAAGCATTACAGCCCCGATCACCGCTGGAACGTCGATCGACTCGCTCATCGCGTTGAACAACATCATCGGCAACATCAGCGCCGGCGGCGGTTCCATCGGTGAGATCACCGCCAACCAAGGGCGAATCGGCGGCCAGATCACCGCCGGAACCAGCATCGCCAACATCACCGCCGGGACCGACATCGACCAAGCCATCACCGCCAACGGCGGGAACATCGGCAACATCACTGCTGGAACCTACAACGCCACCGACCCGTCACAAACCGGAAACGGCAACATCAGCGGTGCCATCACCGCTTCCAGCGGAGACATCGGAGCCGTTCGTGCGCACGGCATCTTGAGCGGGCCGATGCCCTCGTTCGATATGGCGACGATCATGGCCTATCAAGCGGCTTGGGATGCGTGGAAGAACAGTCCGAATCCAAGCCCTTCCGCCATGCCGATCCCGCCAAGAATGCCCGCACCACCGACGTCTGGTGGCGGTTTGATTGCCGATGCCATCACCGCCAGTGGAAGTATCAACGGAGTCTATG
>CAIJTL010000775.1 GCA_903823545.1 uncultured Planctomycetaceae bacterium | reverse complement strand
TCAAGCAGCGCCTCGCTGTCACGCCATTGCATTCGTGGGTCGGATCGCTCCGCTTTTGTTAAGAAAAATGGCAGCGCATGTAACACTTGCCCTTCCTTTAGCTCATCAGCGCGGGTTGAACTCACCGATACGGGACGACCGCAAATCAGAACCAACATTTGAGCCTGTGACGCCTCTGTGCGATTCACTTGACCGGTCAAGACTTGAACTTGATCAAAGAACTCACGAGCCAATTCTTGGCCGGTGCGGCCTTGTTTGGCGAGTTCATCGAGACCGTCAAAAATGAGCAAGTAGCGCTCGGTGGATTTCGGCTCAAGTACGTCGTCTGGCAGCTGAGGATGCAAACGGCAAAATTCTTGCACACCGTCACGTAATGCAGATTTCACAAGAAACTGATGCATGGGGACTAGGATGACGCGCCATTTACCGAGTTTTGCTTGTTCCGCCGCGAGACGTTTTGCAAAGACCGACTTGCCTGAACCAGGACCACCACTAATGACTCGCACTGAATCACGCGGCCGAGCCGCCTCCAGCCAAGCGTCGATTTGATCCTTGAGGCGACCAACCATACGCTGCGTTTTTGGGGAGTCGGACTTCTGCTTGTTAAGTTCGTCTTTTGAATGTGCTTTCTCCCAAAAAGATCGGAGCTCCACATAGACGGAGCTAAGGCTAAATGTCTCATCAAACAACTGTGGATCAGCTTGCAACTGAAGCCAAGTTCGATAATTGCTCCAGTGACGCTCACGCTCTTCAGCCTTGGCAAACCCAGGCGCATACGATGCGAGTTTCTCGAAGTCCGCGGAATTGCGCCGCCACTCATCGCCGAGTGCAACAACAAAATGCTCTGGCAAACATGCGGCGAGTTCTCGTGATTGAGTTTCACTCAACCCTGAGGCACGAAACCAGGTACCTAGCTGCACCTCCAAAGGCTTCAGTACTTTTAATTCATGGGGAGCCTTGAAGAATCGATCTGTAATCGCGAGTTCTTCCGCATTGACGGCTTGATCCAGATTGTGACTCGCACTGTCTTCAATCTCCGTCCAACGCACATTGCTAGCTGTCGTTGCGCTGCTAATGAGATCGGCGACCGCCTGAGTCAGCGAGCGGCGAATTAAGAGATAAGCCTGCTCTTCCGCAGTACGCTTTTTTAGTGTGAAGAGACTCTTAACCAAATCGACCGCAGCTGCGATTGCATCGTCCCATTTCCCAGTGTTGTATGCGAATACAGCCTTGGGCAAAGCTTTGAACAGGCCACCCAGGTTGAGTTCAACTTCACGGAACAAGAGGTGTGTTGGACGACGAACTTTCGAAGCGGCGGGTTTTTGCTTGGCCATGCTGTCCTCGGCTTTGATGGATTGGAATTTTCAATCCGCGCTTTGAATCGTCGGATATGGATTGGACGGCCTTCTGTGCCTGCGGCGGCTGTTGGTCTTTTCCTCGGCACCTGGCTTCGCCGGTTCCGAGGATCGGGTGTTGGTGCCGCGCGTGGTTGACCACTGAGGCGTTTGGAACTTGAAGGGATCGCCAGTAATCTCGGACCACTTCGCTTTTTGCTCCGGAGTGAGGACAGCGAGAACCTTCTCGCGATTCTCCGCACGCGATTTCCCGATGCCCTCGCTCACACTTCGGGTTGGTGAATCCGCTTCGAAAAAGTCTCTCATGATCTTGCGAATCTCCGCATGCCGCTCTTGGCTGAGGCCGAGCGCATCGCGGTCTGACTTCTTGTTGAGTTCATTTACATTGGCGTTGTATACGGCGAGCAGCCGAGTGCGTTCGCGAT
>CAIJTL010000774.1 GCA_903823545.1 uncultured Planctomycetaceae bacterium | reverse complement strand
TGGCAGCCTCAAGATTGGGTGCTCAACTACGATGGCAAGAGCGAGGCAAAGGGAAAGGACGCCGCTGATGCCGGGCACCTGTGGACTGACAAGGAGTACGGCGACTTTGTGATGATTTGCGACTGGCGATTGCCGGCGAAGTTGCGGAAATCAAAGCGTCCGCTCATTCATCCCAACGGCGATGAAGGTCCAGAGGAAGAGGAGTTCGACGACGCCGGAGATAGCGGCATCTACTTGCGTGGAAACGACAAGTCCCAGGTCAACATCTGGAACCGAGCGATCGGCTCTGGAGAAGTACGCGGATATCGCGTCGATAAATCGTTGCCAGCTGCTGTGCGTGAAGCGGTAACGCCGAAGATTCGTGCGGACAAACCGGTCGGGCAGTGGAATCGCTTCATCATCACGATGAAGGGAGATCGCTTAACGGTCGTGTTGAACGGTCAAACGGTGGTGAATCACGCTGAGCTACCGGGCGTCCCGGCTCGTGGTCGGATCGCGTTACAGCATCACGGTGATCCGATTCAATTCGCGAGCATCTTTATTCGCGAGTTGAAATAAACTACTTCGAGCCGCTCGATAAGAAGCTGAAAAGTCCCTTTTTCGCTTTGGGCTGTTCGGCAACTCGCTTCGTTTCGACCGCTTGATCGGAGTTCAAATCAAGATTTTGAGCGAGCTGCTCAAGAGCTTTTGTGATTCGTGATTTTGGCGCGTGCGTCAGCAGTGGTACGCCGTTGTTTCGAGATTCGACCATCGAGATGTAGTCGTTGGGCAATTGAAAATAGATGTCTCGACCGATTGTTTCGAGCGCCTTGTTGAGGCTGATGTTCGCGTCCTGCAAGCCCATTCGGTTGACGACAATTTTGACTTTGTCTGTGAGCGACGTTTTTTGATCGAAGAACTGCATCACTCGAACAACGTTTCGCAGACAGGGGAGATCCAATTGCGTAATCATCAGCACGGTGTCGGATGACTCCATCGTCGCAAGATCGAGTGGCGTGTATCCCTTGCTGACATCGATGATCAGATGCGTGAAGGTTGCCTTAAGCAATGCAATGACTCGCTTCAACTCATCCGGAGTGATTACCGGGCGGTCATCCATCTGCACAGGACGTGGTAGCAAGAACGCTCCGCATGAATGTTGTGTCAGCGAACGCTTCAGCAACGAGTAGTCGAGGCGGGTAATGTTGTCGGCAACGTCCTGGATCGTGTAATCGGGAATGATGTCGAGCCAAACGTCAGCGTCGCCGAGCGACAGATCGAGGTCTAGCACCGCGACGTTATTGCGTGGATTTTGCGCGAGCATACAGGCCAAGTTGACGGCGATCGCCGTGCATCCAAGTCCGCCACTGACTCCTGCGACCGTGATGACCTGCGAGTTTTTGGTCCGACCATCTTCATTACGGCTGTTATGAGTTTGTTGGATGCGATCGAGCGCGGCTAAGAAATCATCAAGGCGCAATGGCTGAGAGAGGTACTCTTTCGCGCCGTTACGCATCGCTCGCAGGATCAGGCTTCCTTCTTGTGAGGTGCTAATAACCAACGATGCGCAGGTCGGAAGATTGCTTGTAATTTGAGCGACAAGATCAAGTCCCACG
>CAIJTL010000773.1 GCA_903823545.1 uncultured Planctomycetaceae bacterium | reverse complement strand
CTTGAAGCCGCGGCGGCGTTGGGCCGTGTATCGTTCGAGCGCCTCTTCGATGACTCGCGCTGATTCGGCGGCGGGTTGCATGTCGTCGACTTCGACAGTTTTTCCTTCGAGCTGCTTGTAGTCTTGGAAAAAGCGGCGGACCATCGCCAGGCGGTGAACTGGCAATTCGTCTGCCTCGTGGAAGCTGGCGTACTCAGGGTCATCCATGGCGACGGCCAAAATCTTGTGGTCCTTCTTTCCACAGTCGACCATCGTCATTAATCCGATCGCTCGCGCGCGAACCAACGTCAAAGGGGCGACCGGTTCTTGGCAGAGCACAAGTACGTCCAGCGGGTCGTCGTCTTCGGCGAGTGTTTGTGGGATGAAGCCATAGCTCGCGGGGTAATAAACGGCGGAATACAGAATCCGATCGAGCCTCAACAGCCCCGTCGTCTTGTCGAGTTCGTATTTGACGCTCGAACCCATCGGGATTTCGATGACGGTGATGAATTCACTCGGAAGGTGTTCACCCGGAGTGACGTCGTGCCAGCAGTGCATGATTTCTATTTCCAAGACCTAATGATGTTTTGCCGCTGAGCACTCTCAGCCGGTGGCGACTTGTAGTGGCTGGCGCGAGGTCGTGAAAGACTGGTCTGCGGGGCCAAACCGATCGGGGAGTTAGTCAAGCGGCAGATGAGAATTTAGTTGCCGTGGGCACAAACGACCGCATCAATGCGGTCACTACGAGCTCGTAGTGACCCGATTCATCGGGTCGATTTACCTACTTCCCCGCAAGCTTTGCGGCTCGCTGCTGAACCTCGACAGGGATTTTTTCGAGGAGCATGTCGATCACGCGGTCGGAGTTCACTCCTTCGCTGTGGGCCTGAAACGTCGTAACGATGCGGTGTCGCAGCACAGGATGCGCGACTGCTTTGATGTCTTCGGGGCTGACGTGGAAGCGACCTTCGAGGATCGCTCGGGCTTTCGCTCCAAGGATCAAGTACTGACCGGCGCGCGGGCCGGCACCCCAGGAGATGTATTTCTTGATGAAGTCCGGGGCATCGGGTTCATTCGGGCGAGTTGCTCGGACAATGTCGCGGGCGTAAATAAAAACGTGCTCGGCGACCGGTACTTTGCGCACGACCTCTTGCAAGGCGAGGATCTGCCTCGCATTCAATGCGGGGGTGAGCTGTGGTGACTCGCCGCCGGTGGTCTGCTTCAGAATTCGCAGTTCCTCCGCCGCGTTTGGGTACGACACAACGACGTTGAACATGAACCGGTCAAGTTGAGCTTCAGGAAGCGGATACGTCCCTTCTTGCTCGATGGGGTTTTGCGTTGCGAGGACGAAGAACGGCGCGGGCAACATGTAGCTGCTGCTGCCAACGGTGACGTGCTTTTCTTGCATGGCTTCGAGCAACGCGGCTTGAGTTTTCGGCGGCGTGCGATTGATTTCGTCGGCGAGCAAGATATTCGTGAAGATCGGCCCCTGCATGAATTGGAAGCTGCGTTGTCCGGTTTCGGGGTCGTCGCGAAGGATGTCGGTACCGGTGATGTCAGAAGGCATCAAGTCGGGTGTGAACTGAATGCGTCGGAACGACAACGACAAGATGCGCGACACGGTGGTCACCAACAACGTCTTCGCAAGCCCCGGTACACCGATCAGCAGACAATGCCCGCCGCTGAAGAGCGCGATCAACAATTGGTCGACCACTTCGCGTTGGCCGACAATCACCTTGCCGATTTCGTCTCTTAATTTGGAATACGCCGTCGCGAGACCGCGAATGGCCTGAGCCTCTTTTTCTCTCGCATCAGCTTCGGCATCAACAGGCGAATCAATTTCCGGAGGGAGTGCTTCAGACATGGTGTGGCATCAGCAAGAGGAGTTTGAGTGAATTGAAACAGCACGCTTGATAACACTAGCCCAAGTCGCAAGCGAGGGATATTGACCGACGCGCTTGAGAATCGAACGGTCGATCGCGAGAGTGCTGGGCGAAACAAGATTTGTCATTGGTTATTGTTCGTTGGTCATTGATCATTTTCTGAGTGGTGCCTTCATCCGATGATCAATCACCAACGACCAATTGCCCCTCTCTTCTCCTAAGGAGCAGCATCATCAAGGGCCCCGGCTTTCGAAACGATCTCGATGTTCGTCGCGTCTGGCAGTGTCCGGCGTGTGGACTGACGCAGCGATTAATGCAGGACGTGACGTCTGCCCGCTGTGGCTGTGTGCGTGATGGCGTTCCAATGAAATTGGCGGAAGAGCCTCGATCGCCGCGTATCGCTTTGCGAGCGGATGCGAGGGCTGTCATTGATCGGATTCAAGCGGGTGAAGTGATCCCTCGGCTTGTTTCGGCGTTGGGGACAAGCCGATCGAGTGACGGCGAATCAGTCGACACTGCGGATGACTTCGATGAAGAAGGAAATCGCCGATCGACTCGCCGTCCGGAATGCCAAGAGGCGGATCGTCCGCCGCGACAAGAAAATGATCGACCACCAAGACAGGATTCCGATCGTCCGGCTCGTGGTGAAAAAAGAAATCCATCGAACGGACCACGCGATTCCGGCCCGCGCACCGACCGTCGCGATGCCCAACCTGAAGTTAATCTTGATTCATCAACGACTGCGGAGCCTGTGATCGTACCAGTTGAAGCGATTCACGGTTCAGCTCCCGTTGCCGTACCTCCCGCAGAAGTTACGGCATCACCGACAAACCAGAATTCGACTCCAATCGTGGCAGCAAATGACGATCACGATGATTTCGCTGCCGGGCTCGACGACGAAGTGAGATGATGTATTTCAGCGGCCATTGGGGAAAGGGGAGGGCGAGGCTCCCGCCGAGCCGCGAACTGTTCTGCGAACGAAGAGTCGCTCGACTCAGCGAGCTCTGCGCCTCTGTGGGAAAAACGAATGTCCCGCAGAGGCGCGGGGCTCGCTGAGGTAATTGAGTTTGAATTGGGTTATGGGCGCAGCCCGCGCCAAGAGAAAACACTTGGACTGTGTCTGTTAAGCATTATGGCCGAAACTGAAATCGTCATTCGCGGAGCTCGCGAACATAACCTGCGGGATGTCAGCCTGCGGTTGCCGAAGAACCAACTGATTGTGATGACTGGAGTCAGCGGCTCCGGCAAGAGTTCGTTGGCGTTCGACACGCTGTATGCCGAAGGACAGCGGCGCTATGTCGAATCGCTGTCGTCTTACGCTCGGCAGTTTCTTGGCCAGATGCCGAAGCCGGATGTCGATTCGATCACAGGGCTGTCTCCGTCGATCTCGATTCAGCAGAAGACCAGCGGACGCAATCCGCGATCGACTGTCGGAACGATTACCGAGATCTTCGATTATCTCCG
>CAIJTL010000772.1 GCA_903823545.1 uncultured Planctomycetaceae bacterium | reverse complement strand
TGCATGTCGTCGTAAGAGGCGATGATTTCAGAGGTTTCTGAAATTACTGACACTCGCGGCGGCAGCAAAAAGTCCTGTCAACTTGGCAGAGAACCAGTTTTTAACCTCCCGCAGTCTGCCGCGCGGCAGGTTCAGCAGTTCTCCGAACTTCTGGAATTGACAGTTCTTCGTTGATCGATCATCCAGCGACTTGACGACGAAAGAAGGAGTCCTCGTTGCCCAAGTTCTGGCTTGGACGGCTGCCAATCGCTTGTGAGTCGCGCGAAAAAATGGAGTTGTGACATGTGGTATCCGAGACTTTTGACAGCATTGCTCTTGGGCTTGATCGTCTTTGCCTGCGTGGGTTGCAAGTCACCTCCAGCGGTTCCCGGGCATGACAAGCCGTTCTTTGGGCGGGGCGGCATCGAGTGAATCCACACCGTGAATGCGACGAATGGAGTTGTCACATGTGGCCTCAGCGACTTTTGATTGGAGTGCTTCTGGCTTCTATTGCCATCACTTCTGCCGGTTGCAGGGGCATCCGCCTAAAACGTCCAGGCGAGGGGCCAGGTAGATCACCTTTTTCTCAACAAGACGTCCAACAGTTCGACGTGGTTTCGTCGCCTAATTCGATCTTCGTTTGCCAGCGATAACCCGCCGCAGTATGGCAGTTTACGCTAACGAGCGAGAGGAATTGTCACATGTGGTATCACAGACTTTTGATTGCACTGCTGCTGGGCTTAATAGTTGTTGCCAGCACTGGTTGTCACATCTCCAGAGGAAGGCCAGATCCCAGAGACAGATCCTTGCTCTCCGGCTAACTAATTTGGTCCGTCTCCTCTCACGCGACTCTCAATGAGCCATTCTTGGCAAGCAGTTGCCGCTACCGGGTAGCGGTTAGACGGCTCGAAACAACCCGACCGCCAGATGGCCGCCGAAGCCCAGCGACAGCTTCATGACGCTCCTCAACCGAGCGGGGCGAGCGGCCTTCGCAACGTAGTCGAGGTCGCACTGCGGATCAGCGGTCTCCAGGTTGACGGTGGGCGGAGCGACTTGATCGCGCAGGGCAAGCAGAGTGATCGCTGTCTCAACACTTCCCGCCGCTCCGAGTAAGTGCCCGATCGCTCCTTTCACGCTGGAGCAGAGGATTCGATCCGCATGAGTACCGAACGCGGATCGCACGGCCTGTGTCTCCGCCACATCGTTTGCGCGCGTCGCGGTCCCGTGAAGACTGATGTAGTCGATGTCTTTCGGCGTCATCTTTGCGCGGCACAACACATCCCCAATCAATCTCGCGAGACTCGCTCCATCGGGTTCCATTTGGGTAATGCCGCTCGGATCGTTGGCCATTCCGCCACCAAGAAACTCCGCGTAGATCGAAGCACGTCGAGCTTGAGCGAACTCCAGCCTCTCCAAGACCAGGACTGCGGCTCCTTCGCCAATGACGAACCCTGAACGATCTGCGTCAAACGGGCGACATGCCTTCGCTGGATCTTCAAATCCACGAGCCATCACACCCAGCCGCTGAAACGATCCAAGTACGATCGGCACGAGCGACGCATCGGTGCTTCCCGCCAACACGACATCGCATGTCCCCGAACGAATCAACTCAGCACCCCGTAGAATGCTGACCAATCCGGTCGCGCAAGCCGCAACCGGACAAAGCGATGGCCCTCGCAAATTCCAAGTGCTGGCAACGGAGCGGACGGCTGCGTCTGGACCAAGTTGATCCCAGCCGAACTCGGCGGTCATGTCACCGGCAGTGTTTGAATTCAGAGTATGAAAAGCACGGGCAAAACTCCGAAGCCCGACTTTGCTGGTTCCAATCACGCAACCGCAACGTTCGCCATGTTCTGAAAAGAACTCGGCATTCAATCCAGAGTCGTGAATCGCTTCGCTGGCTGCTGTGTTTGCCAATTGAATGACCGGCTCAAGACATCCCGACTCAACCAGTCTTGCGTGCGGTGCTCCGGCAAAACGAGCACTGGCGGAAAACTCTGGACTCAAGTCGAAATCATCGGCACTCAACCACCGGACCGCTCGTTCGCCGTTCCGAATGGAACTCCAAGAGGCTTCGCGGGTGGCGGCAAATGGCGTCACGAGGCCGATGCCAGTCACGACGACTCGCGAATGGTGAGACGATTCGACCGCACGTGGTATTGAGTTGCTCATGGTCCAGACAGGGCCACTCAGTTACGGCGGCTGGACCGACAGACGGCAAAGATCGCTCCGCCGAACAAGACGACGACAATCGCAGCGTCCACGAAATAGTTGCTTGAGCTTTGCATCTTGACGGTGGTCGTTGTCGCCTGAGCGAGAGCGACTCCATCAATGCTCGACAGCGGTCCCAGCGAAAGAAACAAAACCAAGCAGAGCCAAACATGCGAAAATAGGCGGCGTGGCATCACGGCTTCAATCTCGTTATGCGGGAAATCTTGAGGGACTCGAACATCTTGGCAGAGACCGGCGGAATGTGCCACAGAAGACCAATTTCCGCTTCCCATTCCCACTCTCATTCATCTCATCGTAATCCCTTTTCTCGTCACGACCGATTCGTTCGCCAGCCGATAAGCAGATCGAGAGTCTTGGATTTCCGGGGGGACATGCCATGCTGATTCGCGGATCGCTGCTTTGGTCGTTATTGGGGCTGTTGGCTTTGGGGACGCTGGTTCCATCCAGCGGGGAAGCGGGGATATTCCCCTTTCCGTGGCATCGAAACGCTCCACCGCGGATGACGCAACGCCGGGCCGAGCGTGAAGCAGAATATGCCGAGCGAGCCTGTGAACCGATCGGATCGAAGCAGTTCACAAAGCACGGCAAACAGTGGCCACCGTATCCTCGCCCCACAGGGCCAGCAAATCCGCCCAGCCACTTGTATCACGCGGCTCACTATTGGCCGTACCCATACACTTGCGAAGACCGCGAGTACGTTCGGGCATTGTCGGGGGCTCAGGTCAGTAACGGCTGGGTGACGATGACCACGCTGTATGACTACCACTTCGAGCCAGATACCCATCAACTCAACCCTTCTGGGCGAATGCATGTCCGATGGATTTTGGAAAACGCCCCGGCGCGCCATCGATACATCTTCGTCCAAGCGGCTGTCGATCAAGCTGGCAGCGAAACACGTGTCGTCACTGCGAAGAACGAAGCGGTCGCCTTGGTTGGTGATGAGCAAATTCCTCCTGTGATGGTTCGAGTTGCCAGCCCAGTTGGTCGTCCGGCAGAAGAGATCGATACAGTTCGTCGTCTTGAACGAGAATCGACGTTGAAACCGCGAATCACCCCGCCTGTCGGAGGTGGCACGGCCGGCTCAGCGGCGTCAAGCAGCAATTAGCGAATGCGAGGGGCGCGTCTTCAAGGCTTGAATTTGGGGTGAGTCCAATCAGCCGGACAGCGCAAGCTGCCGGTCCAGAATGTCGATGACCTCTTGAACCGAACGCGAGCGCGTTCCGGCTCATTAGTTGAACCTAGATTCTTAGCCCTGACAAAGCGCCCACCCGATTAACACTGCGCGCAACACAACGATGACGAACCAATAAGGAAGAGCGAGCAAGATGCTTGCTCGACGGAAATGGCTATGGAAAGCGGTTCAACAGCAACTCTGCCTCTCGAACGGAACGCAACTCCGGCGTTGTCACCCGACGTACCACATGAGTTGTTTACCGATTTATTCTCGGATTTGTCCGACGAAACTCGCAGCTTTCTGTCAGACTCCGATGTCGCGACGCTCGGCATCAAAACCGATGCTGGTGCCCCGCAACATGCTCCCAAAGCACCGCAGACCTTGAAGGAGAGTGGCCTCAGCCGGATGCAAATCTGCGAACTCATTCTGAAACAGATCTACCTGCACGGGAATCTGC
>CAIJTL010000771.1 GCA_903823545.1 uncultured Planctomycetaceae bacterium | reverse complement strand
CGATTCGCTCTGCCTCACGCTTTTCCGCGTCGGCCTTTTCTTGAGCGGCCCGCAGTTCTTTTTGCTGGCGTTCGATCTCGGCACGTTCCGCATCGAGCTTCGCACGCTCGGCGGCAACAATCGTGTCAGCCTCAGCACGTAGACGTGCTGTTTCCGCGTCCGACATCGCTTTCAGTCGATCGGCTTCGGCTTTCGCTTCGGCCTGTTGCTTCTCGAATGCGGCACGCTCGGAGGTGAGTCGCTCGTTTCAATCCGCCCCTCGCTCATGAGCGAGGGGAAACGCCGCTGGTTTAACTCGTTGCGGCGACCGAGGATGCAGTGTGGATTTCGCGAACCTCGGTCGGTTTGTCTGTTCCGACGGTGAGTGTCGCTCGACCATTTTCTAGTACTCCCTGCAACCACAGAGTTTCCGGAAATCGCGAACCGGCCAGCTTTTCGTCGGCACTTGCGGTTCGCGGAAATGAGTCCCAACCTACACGATCAAGGCCTCGTTGAAGTCGATACTCGGTTTTTGGCCGTGGTGCTCGACCCTCTTCGAGGGGTCTTCACCCAAGAAATAAAACCGGATGCTGTCTTCGTGCGGGTTCATTTCTTCGAGCAATTGATGACGCAGTTTAACCAACTCCGTGTCACCAAGCTGACATTCAAAGACTGACAATTGCACGCGTTGGCCAAAGTTTTCGCATACGCGAGCCACTCGCCGCAAGCGCCGCTGTCCTTCTTTTGTGATTGTTGAGACATCATAGGTAATGAGCACGTACATGGTTGCCTCTCGTAGCGGATGCGTCTCGCATCCGAATGACATGGACGCCAGACGCGCCCACCACAAACACTCAGACTTGAAACAACTCCCGACAATACTGTTCCACTCGAGCGGTCTGGTCGCCCAACTCCGGCAAGCAGACTTCTCGCAACGAGCACCCATCGCACTGCGGCTTGAGCACCGCCGCTGGTGTGATTCCCGACGCGATCAACTCGTGCAATCGAGCGGCCGTCGCCTCGGTCTTCTTCCGCAGCTTGTCGGTGAAGATGACCTCACGCCGTCGTTTCGACTGGATGTGAAAGATCGCCCCGCGCGGCACCGGCACACCGAGCATCTCCTCCAAACACAACGCCTGAGCACAAAGCTGCACATCATCGTTGTCCCACTTCTTCCGCTTGCCGCGCTTGTACTCGACGGGAAACGGCACTTCGCGCTCGTAGTGGCCGGATTCATCCGGCCCTTCGCGAGATTCCCCATTGACCTCCCCTTCGACCGCGTGAATGCGGTCACTACGAGCGTCGTGAAACTCAACCACATCCCCCTTGCCGACCAGCCGCAGCCGATCCGACTTCAGCCACATCCCATGCACCTCGCGCCCGTTCTCGCATTTCCATTCGACCGGCTTATCCGCCCGCTTGTGCGACAACGTCCCCGACAGCGTGTGAGCATTCTCCACCCACACCTCTTCAATCCGATGCAACGCACACCGCCGTTCGCAGTAAAGTAAGTCGTTGAGCGCCGACAGCGGCGGGTAATTGTCTTCGGGCTGATACAGTTCGGACATCATTGGTCTTCCCCTTTGGTACTCGCCACGGAGTGGCGTCCGTTGGTAGCCAGGGGCGTCAGCCCCTGGAAACGTCATCCGACAATTGGAATCAGCCCCGGAGGGGCGAACGTCAATGCGGGTGTTGAAATCGTCCCATCGTCTCACCTCAACAATACGATGGCCGCAATTACTCAAACTGAGCGGTTTTGTTTTTGTCCCGACAGGGACTGTTGAAAATAGCCCAGCACTTCAGTGCTGGGGATGCGATGTGGCGACACGATTTGAGTCCCGTCAGGGACGACAGAAATGCTCGGCCAATCTCTGTCGTCCCTGACGGGACTACACACACTCTTCCCACCTTTTCCCAGCACTGACGTGCTGGGCTATTGTCGAGACGTCCCTAGCGGGACTCAAAAATCACTCAGTTTGAGCAATTAGCTGACATGCGATTTTCGACCGCCACTCCGTGGCGAACAATCATGCGAGTCATTTCTGATCCATTTCCGTCCTTCGCTCACTCCCAAAGATATTTCTCTTCGTACTCGACTTCGTGTTTCCGCAGGAACTCCACGAACTCCTCTTGAAACGTACGCGCTCGATGATGCTCGGCCTGGTTGGCGATGTACCGCTTGACGGTTTCCACATTCGAGTAGCTCACCGTGAACGCCCCATATCCCGTCTGCCAAGCGAACGAGCGGTGATGTGGAAACGTCTCGTGAATCCAACCGGAAGAGTTGGCTTTGATGTCGCGCACCGCGTCCGCGATGGCCTGCTGCTTGCTGACATCCGCCAGCAAATGCACATGGTCCGGCATCCCACCGGCCGCCAGCAGCGTGCCTCCATGCCCACGCAAAATGCCGCCGATGTATTCAAACAGCCGATCACGAAACTCGTCCACGATCAACGGCTCGCGGTGCTTCGTGCTCCAAATGAGATGGTAGCGCAGGCAGGTGTATGACGACGGCATGGCCAGGTTTCCTGAATTCAATGATTGTTGGATTCAATGCTCATTGGATTCGCAGCAGCGTTCGTATCATGTTCGCCGCGAAACGGCATTCAGTCTGCACTCGCCGCACAGCGGCATTCATTCTGCGTTCGCCACGGAGTGGCGTTCGTCGGTAGCCAGGGGCGTCAGCCCCTGGCCTCTGATGTCCCGATCATTCCAATCAGCCCCGGAGGGGCGACCGTGATTCGTGATCGCTCCCAACCGAGTTGAGATTCGTTTTGAATTGATTTCGTGTTGAGGTCATCCATTCTGTCGCCTCTCCGAGGCTCAACGGACGAGCCTCAACTCTGCCAGGGGCTGACGCCCCTGGCTACCAACGACCGCCACTCCGTGGCAAAGAACCGCTCGGCAACTCACCAACAACGACGGCAAAGTCCTCGAATGACAAGCCACCGTCCCCTTCGCGCCACGCTGAATCGCAATCGCAGCCGACCAATTCGTTGATGCCAACGAATTGGTTGGCAGAAAAACAATCAACCTACAAAACGATGCAGCGTCACTCCGGATGGAACGGCGCTCGCGTCGATCGAGATGTTCGGCTTGTAATCGGCAAAGCTGCGCGGTGCGGCTTCGGCTCCGAGCGACTCGGCTTTGACGAGGTCGAACAACTCGTGAGCGGGGGCGTTGCCGAGCATCGACGAGTGCTCAAAGACGTACAGCCCGCGAGTACACATCAGGCCGCGGCTCGCGGAACGGTCGATTTCCCACATCAGACCTTTGAGCGACTGCCATAAGAGTTCGAGATCGTCCTTCGAAAAGCCGGTCGCTTTGGCGAGATACGGATTCACGAAGCCCTGGCAGCGATACAGGCCATACGGAACTGTGTTCTTGCGCCCCATCGTGCCGGTGATGGAACCGTCCTTTTCCGCTTGTTTCTTCGCCTCGTCTTCGGTCGTCACCGATTTGCGGGTGATCGAGAATTCCAGCGGCACGATCGCATCCAGCGAGCGAGCGAAGGTGATTTGGACCGGACCGCGAACTTGGCCGCAATTCACGCCAGTCGTCATCACGGCACCGAACGCGCGAATGTCGTAGAAGTTGTCGCACATCCATTGGCGAGCGGCGTTGGTCTTGTCGGACATGGTCTTCGGGTCTTTCGCACCATCTTCCAACTTCGCTTTCTTCTTGTCGCCACTGCCCAAGCCAAGAGCGTCATACGCGCGCTGATGTTGAAGATTCAGAACTCGGTTTTCATACGAGGCATCCTGCGTTTGAAAGTAAAGCTCACAACCCGACCGGCCATCAGCCAGCACAGAGATGGCGTTGCGAATCTTGCGCTTGAGGCAGCCATCGGTCACGAGACCTTGCAGCGATTGCGGATCGATGCGCGGCATGTTGCCGGCATCGGGGTCGCCATTCGGGTTGCCGTCCGCAACATCGAACAGCAAGACAAAGTCGTATCGGCGATCAACAGGATTGGCAGTGGTCGTGCTGGTCATGGATCAAATCTCCTCAAGAGTGAAAACGAAATCGTGGAATCAAGTGAGCCGGGCGGCGTCAGCCCCCGGACGAGTCGGATGCGAGCAAGAGTCCGGGGCCTCACGACCTCCGGCTCGCCGTCAGGCCGTTGTTATCGCCGCTTCCTTTTCGGCCTTCGCTGCTTGCCGTTCGGCAACCTCCTCAAAACGACGAGCCTTTTGGTGGTAGTAGCCAAGTGCAAAGCGACCTTGGTCATGCAGCGACAGTTTGCCTTTCGGCGGCTCGACAAGCTGACTGCTGACTTCCGTCAGCAGCTTGTCGAGCGTGTAGGCGAAGCCGGGTTTCTCGCCGCGAATCTTTCGCAGGTGTTGTCGTGCTCCGATCTGAAGTCTTCCCAGAATCATCGCGGGGGCGGCACTGAATGATCCAAAGAATTTGTCGGTGACGTTGGCGTTCACATCGCCCAAGGCGGCGTACTGAATTTGCTCGAACACCGCCATTAGTCGGCCGCAGACATAGGCCGGATGGCTGTCGTCGGGGTTGAGAGTTTCGGTCACGGGAATGTTCCTCCGCAAAAGGGCCAGTTTGATGAGAGCCATGCGGGGCGTACGAAAACCAGCGCTGCCTTCGGCCCGCAAACGACGAAGGCAAGCAGTCAGAATCGAATCCGAAATCGGGCCGCCATAAATGGCGGCGTGAACCAACCGCGACGGGGTGTCCGGCGCAACTTGATCCATGTCGAGCGATGTGCTGACAGCCAAAAGCCACAACGGAATTGTGCTCGTTGGTTTTCCAGCGCCGTCCTTGGACGAGTCCGCGATCCGTAGGTCTTCAAACCACTGCACGAGATGTTGTTTCAGGTTCGGCAACGGAGTTTCGAGGTAATCACGCACAACAACGCGCGCCGAATTGCCAGAGATCGCGAGCATGTAGAACTGGTTCACATCTTCCAGTGCGGACGACTCTCTGCCGGAATGAAGTGCCTTGAGCGTCGCATCCACTTCGTCGGTGCTGGCGCTGAAGAGCGCGTCGAATCCCGAATTGACCGGCTCGCGCGTCCAGAACAAAAACAGCACGTTGCCGACCCGCTGGGCCGTGCGACGCATCTTGTCGAGACTGCTCGGCAATTCGTTGGCAATCAGCGCGTTGAGTGCTCGCGTGAAGCCGTCTACGCCGCGCTGCGAAACCATGCCGCTGATAGCTCCGTCGAGGTTGTAACTCTCCGCCGAAGTGAGACCGGTCACAAGGTACGTTTCCGCTCGGCCACCAACGGGGATCAAGCCGCTGATCTTCGACTTGATCGACGGCGCGATCGCCGTCACTTCTTCGGTCAATTGGCAAAGACCACGAAACTGACCGGCTTGCTGAGTCTCCAAGTCGGCGGCATAGAACGCTCGCCACCATGCCAATACTTCAGGACGCTCCAACAACAATTGCCCGCCATCGGGTTCCCAAACGAACGAACACAAATCAGCGAAGCCGAGGCCCGCTTGTTCAACGTCGTTCGCCAATCGTTCTTGAAACTCGGCTGATTGAAATTGCTCCTGCAATCTCGCGACGGACTCAAGCGCCGGATCGCTGGTCTGATTCGCGGCGAACTTCAGGAACCGCCAGAACGTCGAGCGCTGCGCCTGAAACTTCTCGCGAGCATCCGCGTCAATCAGCCGTTCAATCGGCAGTGCGCGAGCGATCGTGTCCGCCAGAAAACAGGCGGGCTTCTCATCCCCCGACGATGCCGGATCGGTCGTCTTCCACTTTGTCTGCTTCTTGTCCCACTGGATCGGCCGAACCGGGACGAGCACGCTGCGACCGCCGGTGACTCGGACCTTCGGCGGCCCGCCGCGTTTGCCCGCGACTTCCTCACGCTGTCGCACATCGATCAGCCCCAAGTACGAACCGTCGCGAGCAATCGTCACGATGCATTGAATCGGAATCCGCAAGAAGGCCGGATCGTCCAGCAATCGTTCGCGTTCCGCCAATTGATAAAGCCGTTGCAGAATCATGAGTGCTCCCCCCTGGAGTGCTGCGGCTAGACGCAGCACTCCATTTGTTTGGAATCAAGACTTAGATGGTTCAGAAAACGACCATCGGGACTGGCTGCTTTCAGAGTGACGGTTTTGAAATTTGAGAATCGCTTTTCCAAATGAATGGAGGGCGGTGTCGAGCCACCGCACTCCAGGGTTCACGACCAGCCGATGACTTGAATGGGCGGCTCACCATTCGGGCCATTCGCTTGGGTGTCACAATGCAGCACGCCGCGTTCGATCTTGGCTTGGAAGAAACCGGGCAGATGATTTCCCTTTGTCGTCGGATCGAACTTCATGTCGTACAACATCAAGCCGAGCGACTCGGACCAATCGGTGAGCGGTTTCTCGGAACCATCCGGCAACGCGAAGTGACACGCGAACTCGCGGCAACCGAGATAGGGATGATGAAAGTATTGCCCTTTCTGTGCTCGCCGCTGAAACATGGCGACGTACTTCGCGACGGAGTCGGGGCCGTGATCTTCGTCGTCTTCTGCGACTCGACGCGGTTGATTGGCTCTCGCCGTCAGCACTGGCGTCGCCTCGATGACGTAGGCAACGTGTTGCAGCACGAGACTATTTCGTTGGGTGCGGTTCTGCCCCTGTGCTCCATCGCGTCCCGCCGAGTCCACGAGATACGGCTCGAAGGTGGACGGCTCTTTCATCCAACCTTCGACCGTGCGCGGCGCAAGCTTGCCGATGATCTCGTTGCGGCGCACGCCGACCAGCCGATACGGCATTCGCCGACTAACGTCCGGGAAGTCCGCCGGAAAGTTCGGTTCAATGACTGTGATCCGCCGCACATGCCACGCCATCTGCGGCTTGAACAAGATCGCGTCGAAAACTCCGCGAGCCGCCGACGGTGTCATCACCGGATACGACAACCGCTCGACCTTGAGTTCCGGCCGAGTGAACAACGCGAACTCGCCCCAAACACGGAGCGATAAAGAATTGGGCATGACCAGCGTCTCCTTTCAAATAATCAGCGCGTCGTCGGCTATCGTTGGTGAGAAGCCCAACTGCGCGTCGTAGTTGCCTCGCCAAACGGGAACTCCGGGAACTTCTTCTACAGCCGTGACCGGCAGCTTCGCCAATTCGTGTTGCCGCAGGTTGATTTGGAATGGAGCGAGCCGCCGATAGTTCGCTCGCGTCGGATTCTCTTTCACTTCGGCGAGCAGCTCTTCAATCTCTGCTTTTCGCTCTGCCCATTCGGCGACGAGCACCGCCACGCCGTCGTCGTTGATGAGCCGATACGCCTCCGCGACCTCCGGGAAGTTGAAGCTCCGTCGCAACGCTTGAATCTTCTTGCGATCCAAAGCCTCCGGCCCCTTCGTCCAATAGAGCTGTGAAAAGTACCGCTGAATGTGAGTCGGGTCGTCAATGTTCGGCGGTGCGTCTTGATTGAGGAACAACGTCGTCAGCAACGCCCGGCCGGTCTCGTACCAGCCGTCTTTGGGGATCGCTCCCTCGACGCTGCGAAACACGATGACTCGGCCGCCCGGCTCGCCGTTGGGGCTATTCAATCTTCCTTCGCGGTTGCAGCGACCCGCCGCTTGAATGATCGCTTCCAGCGGCGCGAGTTCGCGCAACACGACCGGGAAGTCGATATCGACTCCCGCTTCAATCAACTGCGTCGAAACAAGGTAGCACTTCTTGCCCGCTTCGAGCCGTCGCTTCACGTCCGCCAACACGCCAAGCCGATGCGCCGGGCACATGCTGGTCGAAAGATGAAACACCGCTTTGCTCGACTGCTTGAGTTCAGCGAACAACTCACGAGCCGCTCGCCGCGTGTTGACGATGCACAGCGCGGCTCGCTCGCGGACCATTCGAGCGGTGACATCGGACCAACTCAGCGGCGGATCGTCCGGCTTTGGCCACTCAACGTGGACACGCCGCAGCCGTTCAAACAGACGCAACTCGGATCGTGCAATCTCGTGGACTCGCTCCAATCGTTCGGGCATCGCTGGATGCTGAAACGCCGGTTGCGTTGCCGTACAAAGGACGACCGAGCATCCCAACCTCTGCACCAGTTGCCCCAGCATCCCACAGGTCGGGGCGACCAAGCCCGGTGGCAACGTCTGGCATTCGTCCAACAGAATCACGCTGCGAGCGATGTTGTGCAGCTTGCGACACTGGCCGGGTTTGTTGGCAAACAAACTCTCAAAGAACTGCACGCTGGTCGTAATGACGATGGGAGCGTCCCAGTTCTCCGCCCGTCGAGTGGCCGACATCAGCCGCGTTTCGTTCTCGGCATCACTCGTCACGGCCTCGCGCGAGTCGTCCGCTCGCAGGTCAACCGGCTCGGCCAAACTGTGATGCTCGAACACTTCGCTCGCGTTGCGTTCAAAGCCCAATGCTTCGCGAATCACGTTGGCATTCTGGTCGAGAATGCTGAGATACGGCGCTACGTAAATAACTCGCCGCAACCCGTGCTTCGCCGCGTGCTTCAAGGCGAACGCCAGCGCCGACAGCGTCTTTCCGCCACCAGTCGGCACCGTCAGCGAGAAGATGCCTGTCTCTTCGTCAGCAGTGGACAACGCCGCTGCGAGCACCTCCGCGCGAGCCGCCCTAACGAACGGTTCACGACAACCGGCGGCTCGCTGCTCGATGAACTGCAACACACGCTTCAACAATTGCTCCGCTTCCAGCGGCAGCGCAGGTGGCTCTTCCGGTCGTCCCTCGACGGACCGAGCATGCGCTGCCGTGTCGGTCCAATCGGCATCGACCAGACAACTAAAGACCAACCGTGTCAGCAGTTCATTGGCGAGATCGTCTTTGTCCGCAATGGGCGACAAACTGACGTGGCCCACGTCCGGACAATCCGCTGTCGCAACAGACCAAACGGCATTCGCAACATCTCGCCCCGACGAACCGTTGACCGAATCCTTCAACTTAGTCGCATCAGGCAATCCGCCGTGATGCCCAGCAATCGCAAACGCGACCGGTGCATTCTTAACATCAAACGCCTTTGCCGCGCCCGCTTGTTTGTGCCACGTCTTTTCCTTCTGAACTCGGATACCGCGAATCATCTGCTGAAACTCAGGGCGATATTTTCCGAGGTCATGCAACCAACCCGCCGCATTCGCCAACTCGGCCAACTTCGGCAGTGAAGGGACAGCGTCCGCCATGCAGAACCGCGACAACTCCGCGACTCGCTGAAGATGTTCCGCCAACATTTGCCAATCGCTGTGATCGGACTTATCGCCGGAATGAGCAAAGAACAGTACCGTCATTCCGAATCGATCCTTTCCACAAACCCAATGTTGCCGGGGTTCACATCGGCGACGTAGATGCCGTAACGACGCAACTCGGCGAGGATGGACTCGGCCTTCGGCCAGTTCTCCTCGAATTGTTCCTCTTTATCGCGACGCCACTCTTCGAGAATCTCTTCGTCGTAGTCCGGCGCTCGGTCGAGGTACGCTCCGCCGAAATCGAGAACGAACGGTCGTACGACGACTGACATCTCGATGACCAGCAACTCGTCGTCATTGTCGATGAGTTGCGGAACGTTGTGTCCTTGAATCTGATCGATGCCGAGATCACGCAGTCGCAGGTAAACATCGCGCTCAACACGATAAGGTTCGAGCCGCTCATGAACCTTCAGGGCATTTCGAGTTGACGTAGGACGGACACAAGTAAAAACGCTACCATGAACTCCGAAGCCGAGATCTTCCCCCGACACGAGTTCGCAATTGTGACGGCGACAATACTCAAGCCCTTTGACCATTAACTCTGTGCGAGGTATCACCATGATCGCTCCTGTGACTAGCCATTCCGCACTTGTGACTTTGGAACTCCGAGCAGAGGGGCAACGCATCCCGCTCGCACAAATGGCCCACAATTTTGTGATCCCAGTTGAACCGGTTGACCTGCCTCCCTGCGAAGCGGAAATCCTAATGACCATTGATGGCAAACCGACGCAGATGCGCGTGTCGCTCCATGAAGGTAGCCAGATCGGTCGCCGTCGAATCGCTCTGTCGAAGGCTGCGGACACAATCGGGTAGCGTTTCATGACGTGAGCCTCAGTGCCTGTTGTGTTCCATGTGGCCATCATCACATCTACGTGGAAACGTTTTAGCAAGTCTGTTTGTGATATTTCGTTTCGTGGCTCGGTCTGGAGACCGGGCACAACGAGCGCGTGGCTCGGTCTGGAGGCCGGCCACAACGGGCTTGGTTTGGAGCTGGCCAGAACGAGAGGGGGCACACGCGGGCCGCGTATGCCACGGGCGCGGGCACAATGCGTGACTTCGGCAAGAACAATGATCAATGACCGATGATCAACGACCAATGACCAATCTCTTCTCTTGCCGCCTCACCCTTTCGTCACCGTCTCATCCATGTTGAGGATCACGCTCGCTAGCGTACTCCAAGCAGCGAGTTCTTCGACGGCGAGCGATTCGTTGCGAGCGGACTCACCAACGGAAAGAAGCTTCAGGGCGGCGGCTTTGTCGGCGCGGAAGCGAGTGAGCTGTTGATCGAAGAGGCGGCGCAAAACGGTTTGTTCGCGCGCTGTTGGTTGGCGTGATGTGGCCAGTCGGAATGCGAAGGTGATGCGTGCTTCGATCGACTCACCTCCTTCGAGCATGATTCGTTCGGCGAGTTTGCGCGAGGCTTCGACGTACGTCGGATCGTTCATCAACACGAGAGCTTGCAGCGGCGTGTTGGTACGTGCTCGGCGGACAGTGCAGGTTTCGCGGTCGGGCGCGTCGAAGGTTGCGAGCTGCGCGGGCGGGCAGGTTCGTTTCCAAAACGTATACATCGTCCGGCGATAAAGGTCGGGGCCGTGACTCTGTGTGTATTCCTGAGCCGTCCAGTTCTTGCCGTCGGCGCGAGCCATCAGTTCTTCCCACAAGCCTGCAGGTTGGTACGGCGAAACGCTCGGTCCACCGATCTTATGTTGCAACAAGCCGCTGACATTGAGGGCCAAGTCGCGAATGAACTCTGCGGGCAAGCGATGTCGTGGCCCGTGAGCAAGCAAGCGGTTCTCTGGGTCTTTCGCCGTCAACACCGAGTCCGCCCTGCTCTGTTGGCGATATGTGGCCGACGTGACGATCAAGCGCTGCAAGTGTTTGACGTCCCAGCTTGTCGTCGTGGTGGACGCGTCTCGCGTCCGTGAAGGGTCTTGGACGCGAGACGCGTCCGCCACGTTCAGGAATTCGGCGGCAAGCCAGTCGAGCAACTCTGGATGCGACGGCAGCTCACCTTGCGAACCGAGGTCATCCGACGTGCGAACCAAGCCGGTCCCGAAATACATCTGCCAGTAACGATTGACGATGACTCGCGACGTCAACGGATGCGACGGATGTGTCAGCCACTGTGCGAGGCCGAGCCGATTTTTCGGAGCACCTTCAGGAAGCGGCGGCAGAACAGCCGGAACGTTTGCGGTCACTTTCTCACCCGGCTTGTCGTATTGCCCGCGCATCAAAACGAAAGTGTCGCGTGGCTGTGCCATCTCCTGCATGATCATCGCTGTCGGAATCAGCTTATCGAGCGCCGCTCGTTCGTCGCGGACTTGCTGCAACTCGGCAGTCCATGATCGCGTCACGTCGGAAACGTTCTCGCGGAAGTAGCGACGCAGATCGCTCCGCTGTGCATCACTTCGCTTGTCGGCAACGGTCGCGAGTACTTTCGACACATTCTCTGGAATCGACTGCGCATCATGCGGGTTCGGTGAGGTTGTCACCGACAGGCGAATGCGGCCCGGCTGATGAGCGGCAAACTGCGAACGGCAACGCAACTCGACAATCAGCTTCGCGCTATCGGTCAAACTCACAGGTTGAGCGAACTCAAACACGGCGAAGTGCGATTTGCCCGACTGCGGAAAAATGGCCCAGCCATTTTCGTTCTTGCCGTTAATCGTGCCGCTCACAGAGAAGGTCTCCTGAGTGAAATCGGCGGTCGCTTTCTTGAACGTCACCGGCTCAGTCCGATCACCGGTCTTCAACGTCGCGACCACTTCACTTAGGACGAAGTTGCCATTCGGCGAACGTCCCGGACCTTTCGCCGGAAGACTGGGATCGCTCAATGTTTCCAAGCGAATCGCCGTGACGCTTTTCGGCAGCGCGGCGAGCGTCACCGTGTAAGTTTCTTGCGCAGGATTCGCTCCACTGGCGAGGAACGATCCGTCGTCTAAGCGTTTGAGCGTCGCTTTGCCTGCGGATTCGATGATCGCATCTGACGACACTTGCCAAGTGTTGCTCGGCTGAGTGAGTGCCGATCGCTCCCATTCCGCTTGAGCTGCATCGAGTTTCTCATTCGGCTCCGACAACTGTCTTTCAATCGACAGCATCTTGTCGTTGAGTTGTTTGAGTCGCGCCTCTTCCTCAATGGTCGGAGCCTTCAACAACGGCGACGCATTCCCCGTTCGACCATCGAGTCCGTTCTCTGGCACGTTATGGAAGAAAGCAAAGAGCTGATAGAACTCGCGCTGCGTGAGCGGGTCGTACTTGTGGTCGTGACATTGCGAGCAACCGACGGTTAGTCCAAGCCATACCGTCGATGTCGTGTTGACTCGATCGACGATGTAAGCGGTGTGATATTCCTGCGGGATCGCGCCCCCTTCAAAGTTGATCATGTGGTTGCGATTGAACCCGCTGGCAATTTTGATTTCGCGAGCTGCCACCGGATCGTTCGGCTCCGGCAGCAAATCGCCGGCCAATTGTTGAATCGTGAATTGATCGAACGGCAAGTTGCGGTTGAAGCTGTCGATAACCCACTTCCGCCAGCGAGTCATGTCGCGACCGTTGTCGATGTGATAGCCGTTCGTGTCGGCAAAGCGCGCCGCATCGAGCCACTCGAGCGCCATTCGTTCGCCGTAATGCGGCGACTTCAGCAAACGATCGACGAGTTTTTCATACGCTTTCGGATCGGTGTCTTTCACAAACGCATCGACCTCCGCAAGCGTCGGCGTCAGCCCGGTGAGGTCCAACGTCACGCGGCGAATCAGCGTCTCGCGATCCGCTTCCGGCATCGGCTGCAATCCTTCTACTTCCAGGCGAGCCAACACGAAATGATCAATCGGCGTCTTCGGCCACGCGGCGTTCTTCAACTTTGGCAACGTCGGTCGCTGCACCGTGCGAAACGACCAGTGCTGTTCGACAGTCGCTCCCTGCGCGATCCAGCGCTTGAGGATATCCTTCTGCGCCGCAGTCAGCGGTTTGTTCTCTGAAGCGGGCGGCATTTGTTCGTCTTTGTCGTCACTCAGGATTCGTCGCACGAGTTCGCTCTCGTCCGCTTTGCCCGCGACGACCGCCACCTTGCCCGATTCACCGGGCCGACTCAGTCCCTCTTTCTGATCGAGCCGCAATCCACCTTTTCGCTCTGCAGCATCAGGCCCGTGACACTTCCAACAATGATTCGACAAGATCGGCCGCACTTCGCGATCAAACGAAACTCGCGCACTTTCGCCCACCAACGTTGGCTTCGGTTCCGCACCAAACGCTGATTGATGACCGACAAAAACTGCCGACAAAAACAAAACTGCGCCGCACCAAAGTCGCCAAGTCCTGGCCAGTAACTCACTCATCGCCAATGTCCTTCCAACCTATGGGTCATGCCCCGTATTCCTGGTCGCACAAGATATCCGATCGCCACAACACCAACCCAGCGCTCCAAGAAAATCCGTCACGGCAATCGCCAACGGATAACTTCCAAGTGCGATTTGCCGTCGTCGCCGCGATACGAGCAAGACGTGATGAGGGTGCCGTCGTCGAACTGCACTGTCGGGCCGAAGCCTCCCCCTTGTGGTTGGCCGATGGGGGTTTTGGTGTCGAGCATGATTCGGTCGTGAGCGAAATCGAATTCAAAGCCATCGTCCGTTTCAGTCCCAACGATCGCTCGCACACCGAGCGGCGGCTTGAGATCGCGAACCGTGAAGGTCAGCAGCAACCGCTTGTCCTGCAACTTGAGCAGCGACATATACATCTCGCCGTAATCACCGAAGTCACGAATCCGATCGAACGTCTTTCCGCGATCGAATGACGAGAACAAGATGAAATGATCGGCCTGATCAGTGCCCGCTTTGATCGGTCGGTCTTTGATCGGTAGCTCGTTGCTATCGACTCGAACCAACGCCCACACCTTGCCGGAACGAGCTTGCCACAACCAAGTCTCACCGCCAAAGAAACCGTATTGGCTTTTGAAATCGCGCGGTTCACAACGTTGCGACTTGTCCCATGTCTGACCACCGTCAGTCGAACGCCAAACGAAGTATGGGCCACCTCCGCCGTCGTAATCGACTCCAAGCAACAACGAACCGTCTGCCATCTCCAACACGTTTCGAGTCGTGTGATTGCTGGCTTTCGGTTTTATCTGCTCCGATTCAACGCGCGTCGATTGCCATGTCCTCCCGCCATCGGTGGAACGATGTAAGAAGCCCGTCGTGTAACCCCACTCGTTCCGCACATCGTTTGCTAGCAAGTGCCCGGTGATGAAGAGCGTGCCGTTCTTGAGCACCGTCAAATACGGCTCGCGTCCTAACAAGCCCAACGGCTCCGGCAACGACCAAGTCCGCCCGCCATCCTTCGACCGAAACAACAACGTCTGCTCCAGCACCTTGTTGCCTTCCCGTTTGTGCTGATGAAAGGCGGTCAGCAACAACTCACCATTCGGCAGCTTCGCCACACAAGGCTTGTAGTCATCCGGCTCCCCGAGCGAGACCCGTTCGCACGATATCGCACCTGCCGTCAAACGAGCGGGATTCTGAATCGCCGCAGTCCCAACAACATCATCTGCAGCGTGGATTGATATCGCCCAAATCAGGCCAGCAATCACGAATGCCATCACAAGGAAGCGTGCTACAAACTTCGCCACGTTGCTTGAGTTGTGTTTCATGCTGCGAACTCCCAGAAGCACGAAGAGTATTGAAGACCTCATCGACGCGCGACTTCAGAATCGTCATTGACCGCCACCAAGTCTCGACCAGCGCGCGGCGGCATCACTCCGCTGGCTTCTTGGGAGAAGTCCAAATCTCGGTGAGGAGTTGGAACAGTTCAGGCTCGGCTTCTTGGAGTTCGGCACGGTTGAAGGGGAAGAAGTCGTTGACGCCGAAAAACGACTCG
>CAIJTL010000770.1 GCA_903823545.1 uncultured Planctomycetaceae bacterium | reverse complement strand
TACAATGCTCGGCCTCTGCAATTAACAAATCGAGATCGATTCCTGCTTCCAGTTGCGTCTTCCAACAATTGGAAACCAACCCCAACGGCCAGCGGCATCGACTTGATGATGGTGCGAACAAGATTGCTCTCCGAAGTTGAATTCAGTTTGTCGTGCTGACAGTGTATCGCGATGAGTCTACCAACAAGCGCAGTCCCTCTTTGGCTGGTGAAGCCTTGCGAAATGCCTTTTCAGGTGGCGAGTTGGTTGCAAGAGAAGTTTTCTAACTGCGAGGTTCGAGGTGCCTCAGCCAGTTTGAAAAAAACTCTTAGGGGATAGAATCCAGCCCTTCCTACGAACTCCCACCAATACGAGGTTCACATGTCGGAAACCCCCGCCTCCCCGTCTGCTGGTCGACTGACTTCGACTCAATGGCTGATCTGCGTTATTGCGTCGATTGGTTTTGCTTTTGATATCTATGAACTATTGATGCTGCCATTAATCGTTCGGCCGGCACTTCAAGAATTGGTCGGGGCGGCTCCGGGTACTCCCGTTTTTCAGATGTGGGTGGGACGACTGTTCTACATTCCTGCGATCGCGGGAGGTGTCTTTGGGTTAGTCGGCGGCTACTTAACCGATAGGCTCGGACGTCGACGGGTGCTGACTTGGTCGATTTTGATTTACGCATTCTCCGCATTCGCAGCAGGCTTTTCGAGCAGTATTTGGATGTTATTGACCTGTCGTTGTTTTGTCTTTATCGGCGTTTGCGTGGAGTTCGTTGCTGCGGTTGCCTGGTTGGCAGAACTGTTTCCTAATCCGCACCAGCGAGAAAAAGTCTTGGGTTACACGCAAGCCTTTTCATCTGTTGGCGGTCTGCTCGTGGCAATGGCCAACGGCTTGGCAGTCAGTTATGGACCAAGTTTTCCTGCGATTCAATCATTGCTAGGAGGGACGATTACCGACCCTCACGCCGCTTGGCGATACACATTGATGTCGGGAGTGATTCCGGCGATCCCGTTAATCCTGATTCGTCCTTTCTTACCGGAGTCCCCCGTTTGGGCTCAGAAAAAAGAGTCTGGAACACTCAAGCGACCGAGCATCGCTCAGTTGTTTTCACCTGAGTTGTGTCGCACAACAGTCGTTACGACGTTGATGTTTGCTTGCAGCTTCGGTGCAGCGTTTGGTGCGATTCAACAAATTCCACAGATCATACCCGGCTTGCCAGAAGTGAAAGCACGAGTGAAAGAGGCTCTAGCGGCAAAGCCTGTTGCTGACAAAGTTGCTCAGCGATTGGAGTCCGCAGAATTCAAGGCTCAATTGGAAGGGAAGCCTGAAGCGGAGCAGAAGAAGTTGATTGGAGCAGAACGAGCCAAAATCGAAGGTCCAATTCGCGGAAAGATCACTCAGGAAGTCGCAGCCAATGTAACCAAGGTTCAAGAAGTCGGCGGCCTCGTGGGTCGGTTCCTGTTAGCCGCGTTGGCTGTGATGATCGTTGGTCGTCGTAAGTTGCTCCGGATTTTCCAGATTCCTGGATTGATTCTGATGCCGATCATCTTCGCCTATTGCGCGACGACCAGTTTGAATTTGACTTACCTTGGTCTCTTCATGGCCGGCTTAGTGACAGTCGCTCAATTCAGCTTCTGGGGGAATTATCTGCCTCGCGTTTACCCACTGCATCTGCGTGGAACTGGTGAAAGTTTTGCCGCAAACATCGGCGGTCGGTTGATCGGAACTTCGTTTGCGTGGGTGACGGCGACATTAGCGGCAACAGACGATATTGCGAACGCTCCGATGAAGCTGGCATACACAGCAGCGGCTGTTGGCTGTAGCGTTTATTTGGTTGGACTCATTGCCTCGTTCTGGTTGCCAGAGCCACCTCAAGAAGAGTTGACGTAACCGCTCGGTAAATTTGTCGCGAAGACGTGAGGCACGTTTTCAACGTAGCTGAAAGTGGAGTTCGAGAGCGTCGAACTCCGCGATCAAAGGCACCTCGAAGCGAGAGCACGCCATGCGACCTTTGAATTCGGCACGGATGCTGACACTGCTGGCATTGAGCCTCTTGGTCGGCAGTGTCATCGTCGTGTGCGCTCAGGTTCCTGATCCGCAGTTGGCGGATGCGTCGCCCGATGGGCCGATGCGTGAGCGGCGGTTGGTGCAACGGTTGGAACAGGCTCGAAGGTTGATCGCACCGAGTGATCCGGATAGCAAACCGGACTTCGCGCAAGGCGTGCGTTTATTGCAGTCGATCTTGGATGACCGCCGCAACGATGACGATGAGTTTGGCGCGGAGGATGTCTTTCTCGATGATGATCGCGCGGGAAAAAGATCGAAAGAAACCGATAACGCGCTGAAGCAGAACGTAGAACCGTTGATCGAGAAATTGCCTGCGCCGTCGCGTGAGAGGCCGCAGCCGTACGACAAACCGATTCCCGCTGACAAGAAGCCGGAAGCCAAAGTCCGCGAACTGCCCGTCCTACGAAAGAGCATGAAGCACGAAGCACGGCAGTTGTTGGGCTCTCTGCCGCTCGCCGGACGTCAGGCTTATGAGCTGCTCGTCGGAAAGGTGGCTCAGGTTGAATTCGAGGCTGCGATAGAGAAACGGAATTGGCGCGGTGTCGAAGCGGTGTCGCGGAGATGGTTTCATACGCCTGCGGGATACGACGCGACTTACTCGCTGGCGATGAGAGACCTGGATGCGGGCGAACCGCTCGCCGCCGCGTTGCGTCTGAGTGAACTCCTTTTGTGGCCGCAAGCGAGTCAATCGCGCGAGCCGTTCTTGTCGCTGCAATTAGCCGTTGCATGGCGGATGGCCGGACAATCGGAGCGTTGCCAAAACGTCTTGATCCAACTGAAAAAAACACTCGCGGAGAAATCACTTGCCGATAAGACGGTGCAACGCCGAGTTGGAAATAATTCGCTGCCGTTATTCGATAAGGATGCAGACTCGTTGGCTTGGCTTGATCGCTGGGCAGGGACGGTGCTGAAGTCCGGGCAAACAACACGAGAGTTGCAAAACGACTGGCCGATGGTTTCGGGGAACGGGGCGAGAACTGCTTTCGCGGCGGCAGCCATTCCGTCGCAGCAGCCGTTGTGGATTCGACCGCTGTTGGACAATGGCCCTGAGCAAAGGGAACCAGAGCCGAAAGAAAAAGAAGAAGGTGAAGATGCGGCAGAAGGTGACGCCGCAGAGCCGAAATCGGCGCTCACAGCACCTTCACCAACGACTCTACCCGGTAGCTGGGGGCGAGTTCGCGTAGAAGTACGAACTGCAGTTGAGCAGCGAATTCAGGCGGAGCAACCGGTTCTGCCGACCGCACAACCGATCGTTGTCGGCGACACACTCATCGTGCGAACCTTATCGCAACTGCAAGCATTTCGGTTGGCTGATGGCGAGCCGTTATGGCATTCGGCGTTGCTCGATTCGCAGCTTGGCGAATTGATGGTGCGACCGCGTCGCGGACGAACCTCACGAGTGAGCCAACCGGAATTGGATTCGTGGTTGCAGAAACGAGTCTGGGAAGATGTCGCTTCAGGAACACTCAGCAGTGATGGCGAATTGATTTATTCACTCCAAGAACGAAGTGGTGGCCTGTTTTCACAGCCGCAGATGGCGTGGCGTCCGATCGCGCAGCCGAGGGAATACAACAAGCTGATTGCGATTGAAGCCAAGACCGGTCGCTTGCGTTGGGAACTGGGTGGACCACGTTTGAGCGACGTCGAATTGGAGGGGGCCGGAACATACTTCTTGGGTCCGCCGTTGCCGTGGCGCGGTCAACTCTTTGTGATGACTGATGACGGTGTCGATTTGCGCTTGGTGGTACTCGATCCGCGGGATGGTCAGACGTTGTGGACACAGACGCTGTCGAACAGCGATCCGATTTGGTGGGGAGTGACTCACGATGCTGGATTGAGTCCGACGATCGCCGGTGATTGCCTCTTGTGTCCAACCGGCACGGGATCGCTGATCGCCGTTGATCCGATTCGTCGTGAATTGCGTTGGCAGACAACCTATCGCGAGCCAACGATGCGAGCCGTTCGTGGGCGTTTTGAATTTCATCCGACTATGTTGCCGTTTGAATCACGTTGGTCATGCAGCGCATTGTTGGTCTCCGGCAATCATGTGTTGTTTGCTCCGCCGGATCATGGCGAAATGTTTTGTCTCAACGCCGAAGATGGCCGAGTTCTTTGGAAGCAGGCTCGCGGCGACGGACTTTTCATCCAAGGTGTTACCGAATCAGGAAACACATTGATCGTTGGCTCGAATGACGTGCGAGCGATCAAGCTGTCTGATGGAACGCAGGCTTGGCCCCATCCCGCTCCGATTGCTCCCGTGTTTGGACGAGGCGTGTTGATTGCGGGAGTGTTGCATCTGCCAGTGAGCAGTCATGGAGGCGAAGTGGTCAGCCTCGAAACTCAGTCCGGGCGACAACTGACGAAAGTTGCGGTGTCGAAGTCGCTCGGCAATTTGATCGCGGCTAACGGGCAGTTGGTGTCGCAGTCAGCCTCGCATGTCGTTGCGTTTCCGCCGCTGAGCGAGACTCAGGAAAACTTGGCGCGAGCCTTTGCTCAAAACGCCGACGATGCCACCGCACTTGAGCAGCGAGGCCGCCTGAATCTGCATCTTGGACGTCGGCAACGTGGCCTGGAAGATTTGCGCCGAGCAATCTCGCTCCGCCCAACTCCGGAGGCTAAACAGTCACTCGCAGCGCTATTACTTGAAGAACTGCGATTCGATCAAGCGGACCTCGAAAGCACGATTCGCGAATTGGACACACTCGTCGATGACCCGAAGCAGAGACTCATCTTCGCACGATTGCGAGCGCAGAGTTTGCAGCTTCGTGGCGAGTTAATGCCGGCCGTTCGCGAACTGCTGAAGGTGGCCGATGCCTGGGAGCCAGATACCGAGTTGCAAAACTTCGGCGACAAGATCATGGCCCGCCAAGATCGTTGGCTGGCGGCGCGAATGAGCGAATTGCGAGATCAATTGTCGCTAGCTGACCGCGAAGCCTTCGATGTCGAATTGAAAACGCGACTGCGAGCGGCTGTCGATGCGATGGGGCATCTGTCGCTCAAGCGATATGTCTCGCTGTTTGGCTGGCACGAACCGACTGCGGCAATGGCTCGAAGAGCGTTCGTCGATCGGCTCGACAAGAAGCATAAGCACGAGATCGAAGCGAATCTGTTGTCGTTGCGACGGAGCGGACTTCCGGAGCATCAAGCATTCGCAACGGCGCGAATGGCACAGCAATGGTTGGCTGCTGGGCAAGTGGAAACGTCGCGATCATTGCTCGAAGATCTTTCAGGACGTTTTGCGGATGTTCGGTCACTCGACAATAAGACCGGAAGAGAACTTGCGGATGGGTGGCTTGCTGAGTTTCGAGAGAAGCTCAAGCTGGCATGGCCGAAAGAGCCGGTCCAGTCGGAGAAGATTGACGAAGACGTTGCGATTAGCCGAAGTCATCGCATCGAATGGGTCGGGGCCGTCGACCCGCTACGCGAGCATTGGCAATTGGAACTCGACACGATGCGAGTCGTGGTCGCACGCGACGGTGCCGGCCGGATCGTTTGGAAATGGAAGCCGCCGGTCGACGAGTATGCGATGCGTCACGTCATCGGGTACTACGCTTGCTCTCGCGGACGTTGGCTCGTGCTCGCTCTTGGAGGTGAGTTCTTTGTTGCAGACATGCTCACGACCTCAGGCGAAGAGTCGTCACCTCGTTTACTGTGGCCAGGGACTTTGATCGATCGACGTACCGACCAACCGACGTCAACTCAGCCTCAACCGCAGCCATCTCCGATTCCTGGAATGCCTCTGAGTTACGGAATGGTCGATAATACAGGCCGACGCTTAGGCCGCGTGATGATCGTTGGCGATGACGTTTTGTGCGTGCAGAGCGGAACTCGATTGATTGCGACTCGTATAGCAACCGGCGATGTGCTTTGGACTCATGACGGAATCCCGATCGGCTGCGAACTCTCTGGCGACGATCAGGCGGTGCTTGCAATCAATAACGATCGACGCGAAGTGTTGGTGTTGAGCACGCTCGATGGTCGCTTGCTGGCTCGACGCGAGTTGCGCGGAATGGCCAAGATCTCAACCGTTGGTCGCCATCTTGTAACGTGGACCTCGTCCGAAACCGGACACGAACTGCGAGTGACTGACACGATCACAAACACCGATGTGCTTCACGAACAATTTGCGATCGGCTCAAGACCGTGCGTCTCATTGAGGGAAACCGTTGCCGTCATGGAACCATCGGGACGCTTCGTGATGTGGTCAGTTCCTGATGCGCGTAAATTGATTGATCAGACGCTTCCAGCGATCCCGAACTTGCGGCATTTCCTGGTCACTCAGGATCGCGAACGCTGGATGCTGATGACTTACACCGAAGAACCACCGGTCCCGAATAAGCTTCGCACCCGTGCTACCGAACTTTCGTTTGATCATTGGAAAATTCACGGCCCCTGCTTCGCCTTTAACCGCGCGACAAACAAGCTGCTGTGGTCTACGGAGATTGATTGGCAAGCGGTCAATGCCGCGCAGCCGGTCGATTCGCCGGTCTTGGTGCTAGCCGCGACAATCTTTCGACCGAACGCTGAAGGGACCGCGATCAATGACGGATTGAAGTACAAGGTCGATGTGCTCGATAAGCGAAGCGGTCGTGTTGTGAATTTGGCCGATGAGCTTCTCAAACAGAGATTCGAGTTTTGCGAGCAACGTCCTGACCTTGATGACAATACGATCGAAGTGCAGGCCGACCGAACTTTGCATCGGCTGACTTTCAGCGATACTCCGCCACCGAAAAAAGTCGAACCACCGAAGCAGAAGAAAGCGGCTCAAGATTAACGCAAGCTGTACTTCCCTTCGGCCAAAACGGAGCCGCTATGTATTTCCGGAAAATTCTCGTCGGTTTGGACCTTGAGGTCCGCGACATTCAGTCGGAAGAGATCATTCCAGAACTGACCAGGAAGGTTTTTGATCGTGCATTAAAAATGGCCAGCGCACAGCGCGGTCAACTTAAATTGTGCGCCGCCGTCGAAGGACTCGATCTGACTCACGTCCCGGCATCGCCGATGCAGGTGAATGCGTTGACGGGTTATCTCGTGGAGCGTCTCGAAGTTTTGGAAGAAGAGGCTCGCGCCACGGGCGTTGAATGCGAGTCCGATTTGCTGGGGGGCGTTGCGTGGGCCGAGTTGACACGCGAAGCAAATGACTTTGATGCCGACCTAGTGATCGTTGGTGGGGGAGTCAGTCCTGATCGATTCGGATCAACGGCAATGAAAGTACTGCGAAACTCGACTTGCCCCGTGTTGATCGAGCGATCGCAGGATCCGAAAATCAAGGTCACTTCGCAGCCAACAAACGAAATGTCCGCTGCAATTTCGTCGGCCTCAAGCGATGACGGTGACGAGGAACCGCAGCACGTCCTGATTGCTGACGATTTGAGCGACGTCGGACAACAGGCATTGATGTCGTTCGTAGGGAGTGGGTTTTGGCGCGATGCGAAGTGCTGGTTGGCCCATGCGGTCGAACCAATCCACTGGCCCGAAGCGTGGAGATACGGACGCCCGGAAGCGGAAGTCGCACTGCATCAAGCCGGTCGAATCGAATCCGCCAAGCAAGCGTTGTATCAACACCTCAACATCACCGATCACCGCACGATGACCTACGGCATCCTCCCGCATGTGCTCGAAGGGAACGCGGTTGATACCTTGCTGCGATTGATCGGCGAATGGCAGATTGACCTGCTCGTGTGTGGAACCGCATCGCGTGCGAAGGAGCCGCAGGCTGGATTTGGTTCTGTGGCGGAAACTCTTTTGCCACACGTTCCGTGTTCCGTGTTGGCCTTCAAGCCGTGAGCGACCGGGGAATCACAATGCCACTTTCACGCCGTGATTTTGCAATGAGTTTGGCAACAGCGACGACCGTCTTGCCGATAGCGACGACCGCAGCGCCTGTCGTTGCTGAAGAACCGAAGAAACCTGCCGATGCAATCAAACCAGACCCGCTACGCATGGAAGCCGCGTTGTGGCTGGAATTGATCCGAACTCGATATCCGGATCCGCGACTGACTCCGGAAGTGTTAACGCTCGTCGCAGGTGATGTGCTCGGCGACATCCTGCACTGCCGCAAGATCAGCTCGTTCCCGCTGAAGAATGCCGACGCTCCGTCGTTCGTGATCTCTGCGGCTATGAGTTTTTCGTAGAACAGGTAGCTCGCCTGCTCGCGTATAAATGCGGGCACAGGCGAGCCCTCTGTACTACGTTTTCAACACTCTACCGCCCACGATGCTTGCTCAGCGTTCGTTCGTAAAGGTCGAGCATCTTGGGGAGCATTTTGTTGAGGCTGTAGTTCTCTTGGATCATGTGCATGCCGGCTTCGCCGAGGTGGCGGTAGGCGGCGGGATCGTCCAACACTTGCAGGGCGAGTTCGCTGAGACGATCAACATCGAAGAAGCCACCGAGCAAGCCGTTTTCGCCGTGGCGAATCATCTCTTTGACAGGCGCTGTATCCGATGCGAGCACCACGGCACCGCAAGCGAGCGAGTTCATCAACGACCAGCTCAACACGAACGGAACCGTCAGATAGATGTGAAGGTCACCCATGCTGATGATGTTGGCCAAATCGTTTGGCTCAACGCGCCCAGTAAAGATGAAGCGACTGAGGTCGTAGTTGTCTTGTTTCAAGATGTGGTCCCGATAACTCTCCGCATCGGAGATGCGCTGCATGTCGCCGCCGTAACAGACTCGATCGGAACCGACACAGACAAAGATCACGTCTTTCCGAGCATCGCAAATTCGCTTGGCAACTTTCATGAAGACATCGAACCCGCGCATCGACTCGAAGCCGCGCGAGACGTAGGTCACAATTCGAGTCCCTGCCGGAATCTCCCGATCACCGATGCGGCGCGGGACTTGTCGGCGATGCCAAACATCCGTGTCGATGCCATCGAAGATCGCGTCGATCTTCGGCTGGTATTCAACGGGAAACAAACTCTTCTGCCACTGCGTCGGTGAGTAACCAGCGGAACTAGTTTGCAGGTCCATCAAGATCATCGCGTTTCGCGTGCGTGAACGCAGAAGATCGAGTTCCTTCACCGGAATCTCCGGTCGGAAGTCGAGGTCAGAGTTACGACCGTGGTAGTAGTACTCGAAGTAGTTGATGATCGGGCAGTCGTACAAGTCGGCGAGAAAGCAGGTCGAACCGAAGCCGCTGTGACCGACAACCAAGTCTGGCTTGATCTCCGGATGAGCCTTCATCGTTTCGTAGACGGCGTGCGAATGCCACACGCAGTTTTCAAATGTCCGACTGCAATAGTGGTCGGTCTTGGTCGCCCCCCCTTGTAGCTTGTATTGAAACCGCTGAATGCCATCGAAGACTCCTGACGGCAGTTCCGAACAGAACGAGCACCGGAATCCATGCTTCTTGATGAGATAGCTGGCAATGTGGCCGAACTGAGCAGGAAAGTTTTTGTGGACGAACAAAACGTGCATGAGCTACTCCAGAAGTTTTGGCGTGAAAGGCCAAGATAAGCCGATCCGGTCATCGTCCTGAGTGGACGGTCGAACGATAGAAGAAAGCCCTGAGGGAGGCGAAATAGCAGCCCCATCGTGGTTGTTATTTCGCCCTTTCAGGGCTTTTCGTGATTGTTATGTCAGGAACTAATTGAAGTCTCGCGGCACTTTGCAACCAACACACGAGACGAGTGCTAGGCAAGTAATCAGCAAGGCAAAGATTCGACGACTCCACACTGAATGACTCCTTAACGAAGTGTGAAAGCTGGTTACGCGGCCGCTTTCTTCGCGAGGAATCGCGTCGTCGCGGCCATGTCGTTTTCACCGCGTCGATGAGCTTCGATCTTCAGGACCGACAGGCCTTCACCTTCCAGGTGTTTCGAGTTGCTATAGATCGGAGCACGCCAGTTGGCCACGTTGCCGCTGCGAACGGCATCGACCATTTCTTGCACCCCTTCGACCAAATCGACCGAGGCTCGGAAACCGATCACCGTCCGAATTTTTGAGAAGTTGACTCGATAGTTCCGCATGTCGTCGTTGTTGCGAACGTCTTCAACGATTGTTCCCGGATTCGCTTGGGCGACAATCTGGCCGAGTTGCGCCAAGGTGTAGTTTTGGCTTTCATCACCAACGTTGAAAATCTGGCCGCCGATTCTGCTCAGCGGTGCTTCGAGCGTCATCACGCAAGCGCGAGCGATGTCGCGAGTATGCACGAACGGTCGCCATTGCTCGCCATTGAAGACTCGAATCTTCTGGTCCGTCACGGCCTGAGCGCTGAAGAGATTAGCGACAAGGTCGAATCGTGGACGATGCGACCAACCGTAGGCTGTTGCGAAGCGCAAGATTGTCGGTTGGAACTCTGCGTCTGCGGCGTCGAGCAACGCTCGTTCGGCATCAATCTTCGTCGTCGCATACAGCGACACGGGATTGAGCGGCGAGTCTTCACTCATGATTTGTTCCGAGTCGCCGTAAACGCTGCAGGTCGAAGCAAAGACAAACTTCGAGATGCCGTTGGCCTTCGCCAACTGTGCCATCATCTTAGCTGCAGCGTAATTCACAGTAATTGTCGTTTCGCGATCGAGAGCACACGCGGGATCGCCGACGATGGCGGCCAAGTGGCAGACCGCGTCCATCCCTCGCAACGCACGTGCGGCATCTTCCACATTGCGGAAGTCACCTTTCATCGTTTCCAGACGGGGATGATCCATGACTCCCTCAAGCGACTCGGTGCCGAACAACTCGAGGTCGAGAACTCGGACACGATAACCTGCATCGAGCAACTGCCGAGTCAGAATCGAACCAATGTAACCAGCGCCGCCAACAACGAGCACGTCTTCAATCTTCTTGTTGGCCGATTCGCCGCGAGCGACCACTCGATAGTGCGAACCGACGATCATTCGCGAATAGCGGCTGGAAACAACCACCGCACAGAGCAGCGTCCAAGCTGGGATGCCGACTTCCAATGTCGCCTGAGCTTTATCAAACGCGAACGCACCGAGGACCAAGTGCCCGATCAAACCTATCGAACAGGCGAGGAGCACGGTCTTCAGCCGCTGCCGAATTCGCGATGATGGAACCGGTCGATAGACGCCAGCCAACACAAACAGTGCGACTGCCGAGAGTCCGAACCAACCGGCATTCATCAAGTAAGTCGCATTGACCTTCTCAAAGAGCGTGCTGATCGGGTTATCCCAACTGACGCCGCCGATCAACATGAGCCGCACCAACGCGCCCATCACCAACGCGACATTGGCGACGATGAAGTCCACAAAGACTCGCAAGCCGAGTTGCTTGGATGTCGTGGTGCCGAGAAAGAATTCCCAGGCTTCATCAAAGTGAGAACGAACATCAATGTCCGGCACATCGACCGACGGCTGAAAAATTTTCAACGCCGGGATGTGATCGGAAAAACTGGTTTGCGACAGGCTTCCTTGAGACATTGGGAAACTCCTTCGCCAACTGCGGGGCGAGCTGCGTGGGGACATGGGCGGGACTATCGGGTGTGTGCCCGATGGGTGACACAAACAGCCGGACTTCGCTTGATTGCACAACGAAGGGCCAGTGTCCTTCAGCATTTTCGGTCAGTTGCAGTCGGGAAGATGAGCAAGATTTGACGGTCACGCCGAGGATTTGGAATTTGCTGATTGAACGAGTTAATTGCAGAAAGCGGCGCAATTGGTAATGCGAGACGGGACATGAGAGAGAACAGGACATCGAAACGCAGTGGGGTCGTCTAGGCCGCACGAGCCATCGGCAACAGTGATCTCTGCGTCGCGTGAGTCATGACCTTCGCAACCGCTCGCGCGGTGTCTTCCATGTCTGGTTCACTGAGAGTTGGATGCACCATGAACATCAAACTGGTTTCGCCCAACTCGCGAGCGTTCGGTAAGCGGTGAGCTGGCTGAAGACCGTTGGCTGCGAAGGCGGTCTCTTGATAGATCTCGCAGCAGACTCCGCTACCGCACGTGATCCCTTCTTTCTGAAGGCTCTTCACAATGAGGTCACGAGTCCATCCGCTTTGCAGTCGCTCAGGGCGAATGAACGCGTAATGCTTGTAGTAGCTATGTTCGCAATCGGTATCCGGTATCGCGGTACGAATTCCGGTGACGCCGCGAAGCCCCTTATCGAGAACGGCGGCGTTCCGTCGGCGAGCGGTGACCCAATTAGGAAGTTCGCGCAACGCTACGCGACCGATCGCTGCTTGCATCTCCGTCATGCGCCAGTTCGTACCGAGTGACTCGTGAGTCCATTTGAAAATCGTCGGGTGTTCGCGGTTGTAGACCGCGTCCCAGTCTTTGCCGTGATCTTTGTAGCTCCAAGCTCGGCCCCACAAATCTTTACGATTCGTCGTGAGCATCCCACCTTCGCCACCGGTCGTCATGATCTTGTCCTGACAGAACGAGAACGCTCCGATGTGTCCGATCGAACCGAGCGGCTGGCCTTTGTAGGTGGCTCCATGAGCCTGAGCGCAATCCTCGATCACAAATAAGCCGCGATCATTTGCTAAGTCCATGATCGGGTCCATGTCACATGGCCAACCGGCGATGTGAACTGGGATGATCGCCTTCGTGTTCGGTGTCAGCGCGGCTTCAATCGTCTCGGCAGACAGGTTGCCGTTGATCGGATCAACGTCGGCAAAAATCGGTCGCGCGCCACGAGCCCACACAGCACTTGCAGTGGCAATGAAGGTACGAGGCGGAACGATGACATCGTCGCCAGGGCCAACACCCAATGCTTGTAATGCCAATTCGAGAGCCAGTGTTCCGTTGGCGAGCGCAATCGCGTGTGAGCAATCGACCGCTGCGGCAAATTCTTTTTCAAAGAGGCGGCATTCTTGGCCCGTCCAGTAATTCACTTTGCCGCTCTTGAGCACTGCCTGCACGGCCTCGCATTGCGCTTCATCAAAGACGGGCCAAGGAGCGAACCCTTTCTGACGCACCGGCACACCACCATCCATCGCGAGAATTTCCATCGCGGCATTTTTCATTTCGGAATCCTTTCCTCATGACATTTCAATTGGGAATTTCAAAATTCAGATTTCACATGCTCCATCGCAGCACCGTCGCGCCCCACGAATATCCCACGCCAAACCCGACGAGCATGATTCGATCGCCTCTCTTCAAGCGTCCAGCTTTATGAGCCTCTTTCAGAGCGATCGGGATTGTGGAAGAAACGGTGTTTCCGCAATGACTCATAGAGACGTAGAAGCGTTCCGGCGGGATTTCGATTTTGTCTCGCAGGTGCTTCAGCATGTATTCGTTGGCTTGATGAAACACGAACAGATCGAAGTCGTCGAACGTCATGCCCGTTCGATCGAGCGTCG
>CAIJTL010000769.1 GCA_903823545.1 uncultured Planctomycetaceae bacterium | reverse complement strand
CCGAGTCTACATCCCGCTTCCCCCACTGGCGGAGCAGCGGCGGATTGTGGGAAAAGTGAACCAACTGCTGGGGCTGTGTGACGAGTTGGCCGCGCGTCAGGCGGCGCGGCGCGAGGCGCGCGAGCGGTTGGTGGGGGCGACGCTCGACCGACTGGTCTCGGCCCGCTCGGCCGCCGAGTTCCCCGCGCACGCCCACCGCCTCCGCGACCAGTTCGACCGCCTCTTCGACACCCCCACCACCCTCCCCCAACTCCGCCAAGCCGTCCTCCAACTCGCCGTCCAAGGCCAACTCGTCCCTGTAAGACCGAGCGAAGAAATCACTACTCAGGCTTTGGTTTCAATGGAACGCGAAAGGATGTCCTTGTCCTTTGCCAATGGTGACCAGCCGAAGATCGAAGCCGAATACGCGACTCTCCGAGACGCCGGTCCAAATGAAGACGGCAGTCGTCGATTCATTACAGCTCGATGTATTTGCGATTTTATTACCAAGGGAACAACGCCCGCCGCAGACGAGTTGATGCCTGAAGGCGATATTCCGTTCTTAAAGGTCTACAACATTGTGAACAATCTGTTGGACTTTAAGTACAAGCCAACTTTTGTCAGACAGACAATCCACGAAACCCAATTGCGACGATCGAAAATCCAGCCGGGAAATGTCTTGATGAATCTGGTTGGCCCACCGCTGGGGAAGGTCGCAGTGGTAACCGACGAATACCCAGAGTGGAACTGCAATCAGGCATTAGTGATCTTCAAGCCAATTTCGTACTACGACAGCACATTCTTGTCGTACATCATTGGCTGCCCGGCGACGTTGAAAGAAGTTCTTCAAAACACGCGAGGGACTGCCGGGCAAGACAACATCTCACTGGAACAAAGTCGTAATCTACGCATCCCACTTGTATCGCTTGAGTATCAGCGGCGATTCATTGCAGAGGTGACCGAGCTGCTGTCGCTGTGCGACGCCTTGGAAGCCAAGCTGACGCAGGCCGAATCCGCCAGTACCCACGTAGCTTGAGTGCGTAGGAATTCCACCGATCCGTGCCGTCGCAGATCACCAGTAAAACTCCCTTGATCGCCACAGCCACATCAAGACAATTCCCCCCATCAGGTTGTCGTTCGCGGGTTGCAAACCGCGAGCGACCGAAGTGGCTCCGGGCGCGTGGTCGCGGTTCTCGCCTACCTTTTTCCGCATCCCGCCCGGTGCCTGCCGAACTGATCACGCCAGCAACCGCTGTGGCCGAGACGGCGAGGCATCGTTGACCGCGATGCTGGAAGTCATCTCGGATCACTTCCAGCCCCATCGTCATCGCTGATCGTGACAGAGTGAACCCGCTGGCACATCACCTCGCTCATTCGCGCGTCGTGGAAGTGCTCATCACCAGTTGTGCGCGACATCGGAAGGCCGGTTACTACCACCACTACCACTTTCCGAGTCATTTACCACCAAAACACGCGAGAATCCGCGATTGAATAAGAGTGATTGCGAGAGTGAATAAATCCGATAAAATGCCGTGAAACGTAGTCTTTTCAGCTCGAATCGTGACGGTTGAAAAGTTGATTGATGTGCTAGCGGGGGCAACCCCTTGGAGGTTCAAATCCTCTCGACCGCATTTCCTGAATCTTAAATGAGTTAAGCTACCTGCCGGTGGTCGGCAGTGCGGCCACGTAGAGCCTGATGACGCGGGTAGTAATTCCCGCTTTGCACCGGAATCTGCACAAAACGTTCGCTTCGTTTTCCACCGATCGACTGCACACAAGCTGCAAGCTTTCGCACCGTTGTTGCTTGACCGAACGGAAACGCCCGATCATCCGCATCGTCAGGCGGTCCCGCAGGAACACATTGCTGCCGGTAAGCAATTCGTTTCACAAAGATATCGCGACCTGATCGACCTACAAATGCTGACCAGAGCACAGTCCGGCAAGTTGTTAATGCTCACCGAAAGAATGATTGATCGGGCAGGCGAAACCCGAGGCGAATTGTCATCAACGCAATTAGGTTGAAAAAGTGCATCGAGCCGAGAACCGTTAATACGAGGCCGATTCTTGATGACAGAAAGTGGACTCCGTCCCACACAGTTATCACGGAGCCGCCGAGCGAGAGATTGAAGAGCACTCCTGCGAGGTTTATCAGGTAGAAACCCACGACCAGCAACCGATTGACTGCATCGGCTCGACTCACGTTGTCGTGGAACACATCAATCAAGAACACTCGCCCGTGCAGCGAAAGCGTCTCGGCAACCCAGGCGGTGATCGCGCCGCTCAAGCTGAGATAAACCGCGTAAGTCCAGACGACGATCGTCACTGCTCTAACTTTCTGGTTAGGACGGGTCAGTTGACAGCAACACCGGTAGGTTGCTGCCATCTGCTTCTGGCGTTTCGTGGGTGATCTTCCGCCAGTGCTTCAGGTTCGCCTCAGCGGTGGCTTGCTTGCGAGACCCCGCCAGTCCGACCAAGACGACAAGATGAAACACTCCCAAGAACACCAGTACTGTCCCGACTTTCGTGCTGAGCAGTTCGATGCTGGCTTTCGCATTGATGACATCACGGTCGTGTTTCAGGACGAAGCAGATCACACCGAAGCTCACTAGATAGAATCCGACAATCAGTAAATGCGACAGTGCTTCTTGCAAGCCACGTTTCTCTTCATGCCCTTCAGTGAGATAAATGATGCCATAGCGCCGCAAGGTGCGACCAACCCAGATGGCAACAGCCACACAGAGCAAGACGTAAACCAGATATGTGACAACAGTCGTCATGATATTCCTCGTCTCGATTGGACCTGCTGAAGCAGGGTGTTCAACGAGAGAGGAAACCGAGATCTGCCGCCAGAATTAACAACCGGCTCGGTCAGTTCCTCAACAACCGAGGCCCAGCCCGAACTAGACAATATCCGGGTCACCCAAACCGGAATCCGAGCATTAACGGCGATCAATAAACGTTCCTCGAAAATGGCCGTCATCAATCGGTGGTTGGTAACGGATCGACATTGACGGGTCGCTGATGACTTTGCTGCTGTCGTGGTATGAGTGCATGGCGTGATCGCAGATCGTGCTGGTGAGCAATGTCCGCTCAACGGGGTATGGTGAGCGGCCAGTGGCGAAGAACTGTTCGATGTTGTAGGTGAGCGGATCGAAGAATCGGGCACCGGGCGGAGCGGGCAAATAAAAGCAGGTCGAAACAGGTTCTGATCGGTCTCGAATTTTTCCAGCGAAGGCAAAATCAGAAATCGCTTCGACAAAATTGAAGACCGTTCCTTTTGTCCCGTCGGCGTATTCGATGAGGACGCACAGCGGGTTTTTGACCTGCTCACGCACCTTGCCGTAGTTAAGGCTTGGACATCGCGAGAGTGCGTGATCCAACAGCGACCAAGACCAGCGTCCTTCGTCTCCCGCCTTCCATACGGCGTTGCCGGAGAGGCATTGAACGGACTTCACTCCGGTCTCGCCGCCGGGGCGGCGCTCCATCATGCACTGCAACACTTCGAGGACGTGAAACAAGTAGATTTCAATGTTGCTGCGGTCGTAGCCGATCACCGCGACTCCCTCTTCAAACGGAGTACTGAGCGGCGGATTGAATTCCGGCAGACGCCATGTGACCGGCAACGACGAGCCGGCCATCAAACCAAACTTCAATTCTTTGGCCGTGGCGACCATCTCGGCGGCGTGGCGGTGATCGTAAGAGAGATGTTTATCGACAAAGACCGGCACGCTCCGCCCACTCTTTCGGAAGACGTCGACGATTTCTTGGAACAGCTCGTATCGCGGATAAACGATTTGGCCCCACTTGTTCGTCGGGTAGTCGCCGTGCTCGATGATCAGCAGCACGGCATCGACATCCAGCGACATCTCGCCCCCCAATGCTTGCGCGACTGTCGTACAAAGCTCAATCCCATGTTGGCGACTAACCTCTGGCCCCAGATCGTTCTCTGGCTGTTGGTGATCGAACATCCGCACGAGTTGGAATGGCGGCTGATGATGCAAACCGTTGATCGTGTAGCCGTGAATGAATCGCCCGGCGATATGGTAAGCGTGCGACTTCAAACGATAGATCGAATTGATCGCCGCGACTCGTGGCAGGCGAGTTGGTTTGCTTGGACGGCTTGCCCCGCCTCCGTCGTTCGCCGATAGCAAACCGGCGGGTGGTCCGATCATCGCAGCGGTAGCAGCGAGCTTTAACAGATCACGTCGAGGGAACTCAGCATTTAAGATTGTCATGGAGTGGTCTCCCATTAAAAAATTCGAGCCATTCGTTGGAAGCGGCCCATCCAGCGAACGAATCACTTGGCTCCGATCGCTTGTTGGTATGTTTGGCGTAGCAGTAACAACATTTCCGCTAGCTGGATTTCTTGGGTTGCTTGCATCAACTCCGGGTCATTCGCGGACTGGCACGATTCACACAGATCGACAAACGCGAGCGGTTTCCATTGCTGAGCAGAACCGAGTCGCTGGTTCCATTCGAGTGATCGCGGTGATGAGCACGAGCGCAGCTTCGCATCTGCCAGCCGAGCGAGCGTGGTGAATCCTGGCTGCTGTCCGATTTGGCGGAACCAATATTTCGCGTTGAAGTAGTCCGGCTCTCGACGATGTAAGATCGCGTGCCAATAGTCACCGAGTTGATGCTCGCCTTCTCCTTCGATGCTTTGAGAATAGCGATGACTCTCTTCCACAAAATCGTGCATCAGTAACACGCCCGCCTTCAACGCCGTCACATCAACTTCGGAAACGACACGCGGCAGCCATTCAAGATCTGCCAATGAAGAAAGGGCTCCGGGCAGCCAGCGCCATTCTGGCTGTGGGCCAGCAGGAACCAATTCGAGCAACGGCCACTCAGTCGCTTGCGCGTCCTGACACGCAGGGTCAGTCGCAAGTAGTTGTTCGAGAAGTTTTTGAATTCGTTGTGAATCACTCATCGCAGACTTCTTCCACTCTTCGAGAATTCATATTGAGATGTTTTTGATTGTGCCCACGAAATACACGGAAGGACACAGAAAAAGAGCCTCTTCTTCCGTGTGTTCTGTGGGCACCTGCCATTATCGAATCTTCGCAGGTGCCTTTTGCCCTTTCGGAATCAGTGTGGTGTATTTGCGAGACTCCATCCGTTTTTGAAAATCTTCGCGAGCGGCGGTGCGGAGTTCGGGCTTCTCAATCAGATCAAGGGCTGAGATGGCGAGGATTTTGGCCGCAGTGATCGTCCCTTTTTCGCCAATTGTGGAGCCGATGCAGGCGACGTTTTGCCAACTGTGACCGGGGGAGTCGGCTGCGAAGCAAGCGACTCGCAGGCCGCAGGTGGGGACGTGCCAACTGATGTCGCCGACATCGGTCGAGCCTTTGCCGGATTCATCCGCGAAGCTCAGTGGCTGAATCGTTTCGTCGATCGCTTGAGGGAACTTGGAGCCAAACTCAGTGACGAGCGATTGCTGCACTTTCCGAGCGAAGTTCTTTTCGTCATCGCTGAATTTCGGAGCGCCGATCTTTTCCAGATTCTGTTGCAGTATTTCAGCGAGTGGTCGATTGCCGATGATTTCGTGGCAGTCTGTATCGATCTGAATTTTGACTTTCGTGCGAGTCATCTTCGCGGCCCCTTCGGCAATGTCGCAGACCCATGCAAAATACCTTTCGACATCTTCATGCGAGTTCGCTCGGACGTAGTACCAACTCTCCGCTTTGGCAGGGACGACGTTTGGCGCTCCGCCGCCGTCAGTGATGACGTAATGAATGCGAGCGTCTTCTTTGATGTGCTCTCGCATGAAGTTCACACCGACATTCATCAACTCGACCGCATCGAGCGCGCTGCGTCCGCTGCTCGGACTTCCCGATGCGTGCGCGGCGGTTCCCGCGAACGAGAACTTGACGCTCACCGCCGCCTTGCTGGCCATCACCCAGACGTTGTTGACTGAAGAGGGATGCCAGTGCAGGCAAGCATCAAGGTCTTTGAACTGACCATCCAACTGCATGTAGACCTTGCCGATCAAAGTCTCTTCGGCAGGTGTTCCGTAAAGCCGAATCGTTCCCGGCAGCTTGTGCTTCTCCATCGCCGTCTTCACGGCAATCGCCGCTCCAAGTGCCGCCGTTCCGAGACCACTGTGTCCGCAGCCGTGACCTGCGGCGCCGTCAGCGACGGCGACTCGATCGGAAGCAACCTGCTGTGAAAGATTCGGCAGTGCGTCGTACTCGGCAAGAATCCCAATCACCGGTTTCCCTGAACCGTAGCTGGCGACGAACGCCGTCGGCATGTGCGAAACACCGACCTGGACCTCAAAGCCAGCAGCCTTGAGCTTTTCGACTAAGAGCGCCGATGATCGTTTCTCTTCGAGACCGACCTCTGCGAAATCCCAAATTGCTCTGTTGATCGCCTTCAGTTGCGGCGTCAACTCGTTGACCTTTTCAACTGCCTGAAGTTGAGTCGGTCGCAGTTGCGGTGTGTCGTCGGCCTTAGTCATCTGACACGCTGGCCACACAAGAGTCAGCAGGCTGCCAACCCGAGCGATAAAATCAACGCGACCACGCGAGACGGGAAACATGGCAATTATCTCCTGGATGCGAGAACGAAGTCGTTGCGCATTGGAGCCAGCGGGATGTAAGCGAGCAAGCGGAGAAAGACGGAGACAGTCATTAGTCCCCGTTCCTCGTCATCTCGCCCCTCGACCATGATTTCTCTGTGGCTATACTCCGCTCTCCAATCTTTCAGGAATCTGGTTTCACTTTGCAAGGATGATGGTCGTGCTCGAACAGAAGACGTTGCATGAGAAGCTCACAGAACTCACAAGCAACTTATGGTGGAGTTGGCAGCCAGGACTGAATGAAATTTTTCGAGCAATCGATCAACCGCTTTGGTCGGGAAACGCTCACAACCCAGTGATCCTATTGGAAGCGTATCCACCGGAAAAATTAGAAGCTCGTGCGAGAGAACTCGGCCTGCATTCGCGAATCAACTACGCATACCGCCGCTGGCACGAATACATGTCTTCGCACGATACTTGGGGAGCGACGCGAGCCGGTATTCTGAATCATCATCCAGTAGCGTACTTCTCGGCAGAATTCGGAATGCACGAATCGATGCCGATTTACTCCGGTGGTCTTGGCATTCTTTCCGGTGACCATCTGAAGAGCGCGTCGGATCTCGACATTCCACTTGTTGGCGTCGGCCTACTGTACGGCGAGGGTTATTTCTCTCAGCATTTGGATGCGAACGGTTGGCAGCAAGAAAGCTACAAGACCATGCATCCCGACAAGCTTCCAGTGAAGGCCGCAGTTGGAAAGGATTGCCAACCGGTGGTGATCTCGGTCGAGACGCGCACGGGAAAAATTTATGCACGGGTTTGGGAAGTCAATGTCGGGCGAGTCCGGCTTTTTCTGCTCGACACAAACATCCCGAACAACACCGATGAAGATCGCCGTCTGACGGCTCGGCTTTACGGTGGTGACACGCGGATTCGTATTCGCCAGGAAATCATGTTGGGAATTGGCGGCGCTCGCGCGCTCGCGGCGATTGGCATTCAGCCAAGTGTGATCCACATGAACGAAGGGCACTCCGCGTTTGCTCCGCTGGAAATCATTCGCGAACGAATTCAAGAAGATGGCCTTTCCTTCGATGCGGCCTTGCGAGAGACCGCCGCAAGTTGCTGCTTCACCACACACACGCCGGTCGAAGCGGGGCATGATCGTTTCGACGCTGGCTTGATCAACGAGCATGTTGGCCCGCTGGGCGATCAGTTGGGCCTGAGCCACGATGCATTGATGGGCTTGGGGCGAGTCAATCCTCAGAACCCGTCGGAGTCATTTTGCATGACGGTTTTGGCGTTCAAGCTCAGCCGCAAGGCGAACGCCGTTTCGTCTCTGCACGGTGTTGTCAGCCGTCGCATGTGGTCCAGCTTGTGGCCGTGGCAGAGCGAAGAAGAGATTCCGATCGGCCACATTACAAATGGCGTGCATGTGCCGACCTGGCTCGCGACTCAAATGCGAGTGCTCTACGACCGCGTGCTTCCCGTCGATTGGCACATTCACACCGGCGAACCTGGTGTATGGGCCGGATTTGAAAAGGCAACTTCCGGCGAATTGTGGGAGACACATCAGTCGCTGAAGAATCAGCTCATTGGATTCACGCGACGTCGCCTGGAAACTCAGTTACGCCGCAACAACGCCAGTGAAGAGCAGATTGCCGAGGTCGCGAACGTACTCGACCCGCGAGCCTTGTTGATCGGATTCGCTCGACGATTCGCCCCATACAAGCGGACGGATCTCATCATGCGAGAATTTGAGTTGCTGGCCCAAATCGTCAACGACTCCGATCGACCGGTGCAATTCATCTTCGCCGGGAAATCACATCCGCGCGACGACAACGGCAAAGCGATCCTGCAACGAGTTTGGCGAGCAACTCAAGAAGGACCACTGAAAGGGAAAGTGATTTTCTTGGAAGACTACGACATCAACCTCGCACGACACTTGGTGCAGGGTGTCGACGTTTGGTTGAACAATCCCCGCCGACCGCTTGAAGCATCGGGCACGAGCGGCCAGAAGGTCGTGCTCAACGGCGTGCTCAATCTGTCGATCCTCGATGGTTGGTGGGCCGAAGCCTACGACGGACACAACGGTTTCGCGATCGGCACTGGCCGTTCGCACGTGAACGACGCCATCCAAGACGAACGCGATTGGCGGAGTTTAATCGACGTCCTGCGCAATCAGGTCATCCCGATGTACTACGAACGAGACGCCGACGACCTGCCGCAGCAGTGGATTAGACGCATCAAACGCTCGGTTCGAACACTCGGCTGGCGTTTCAACTCCGACCGCATGGTGATGGACTACGTCAACCAGTGCTACGTCCCTGCCGCTGGCGGCCTCTCTAGCCAAATCCCGGTCCTGTAAGCCAGAAAATGAACCGCGAAAGCTTGGCCAAGCAAAATCGCAACGAAGCGAGTGGATGAACAACTTGATTCATGCCCAACACTCAGCCAAGCCCTTCAAGTCAAGCGGGGTGATGTAACCATCGCTCTTCAAGAACTTGACCGAAAGATGAACCAGTCGGGGGCTGCGTTTTGTAGCCATAAGCCGTGTTATGCTGATTCTCGGAACCGCGACGGTTCTTCGCGAAGAGCCAATGGTAACTCCTAATTGTGCCGGGAGTTCCAAAAATCTGACCGTGTTTTCGGACAGGCAGTTATGGATGTCGACAACGGGTCGAAAATAACGAACGAGATCAAATTCCGAGTTAAACACAGAAACGGAATTGATTTCAGAAAGATATCTGGAACGACTCTCTTTCGATTTCCACCAACTCACAGCCGCATTCTGAGTGGCAGCACGAAGTCACCCAAATCGCCAACCGAAAATCGATAGGATTAGGTAATGAACCTACGCATGTCATCGCACTTTGCCACGGTGTTAGCTGGGTTGATCTTTGTTTTGCCAACGCTGGGGGGATCAATCGAGTCTTATAGTTCTACCGAGGCATCCGAGTTCAGCGAACCAGACACGAACAGGACAAATCTGTTTGAGCAAGACTCGGAACCGCTTGCCGAGGCCGTGCTTGGCAAATGGGTCGCCAAAGTGGACTATCTGTTGACGACGGTTGAAAATGGCGGCGCGGGTCGGCTGAAATTGG
>CAIJTL010000768.1 GCA_903823545.1 uncultured Planctomycetaceae bacterium | reverse complement strand
TAAGCGACCTGGATCGGAACCAACTTCGCGTAGCCAGTGTTCCGCGCCGCGTTGAAGTTGCTCGTCCGACGCGGTTCCGTTCGTCAATTCGAGCGATTGCAGCATCGTCGCCATCGATTCGCGGTGCGACACGATTTGCTCGCGATGTGGACGACCGAGTGCCGCTTGCAGTTGGTCTTGCGGGAGCAAGGCGGCTCGCAAGCGAGATCCATTTGCAATGGCGACAATGTCTTCACGCGTTAAGAACGATCCGTTGGCCTTCAATTGCTCGGCGATCTTCCAAGGGGCAAGTGTCGAATCGCCGATCACAACGGCGGTGGTCCACGAAGCGGAATCAAAGCTCGGATGTTCCCAACCTTTTGACTCGGTCTCGGAACTGAGCCACGTGTCGTCGGATGTGATCGTCCATTGCACTTGCCCGTTTGCATCCGCGCCGAAGAGTTCGGCGATGAAGCCTGCAGCGTTCGGTCCCTTGCCGCCGTTTGTGACCTTTGCCGCAAGAATGTTGTCGCCTACATTGAGGGGCGATTGCAAAATCACCTGCGTCGGCGTTTGCCAATTCTCGCTTGCGGCAACCTTGCGTCCGTTGATGAAGAACTCGAACGAATTGTCTGCCGTGATCGTTGCCACCACAAACGCTGACGGCTGATCCAGCTTCAATCGTTTGCGAAAGAAGACCGATCGCTCGCCGGGCGCATTCAGTGCGTCCGCGTTCGGCCAAATCCAGCGTGCATCGTGGAGCACCCTTCCTGAGTGCTCGTCTTTCTTTTCTTCAGCCGACTTCTCCGCAGAACCAGGCACGTTGGAAACGTGCCCCACGTTTCGCAGAGCTCGCGCGATCGCACCGACTTGTCCACCTTGACCGCGCCCATCGACTCGCAGCAGCGGCAACGAAATCGGTCGCCATGTATTCGTCAGCGAGGTCACCGCATCGACGAATTGCTCCGCCGTCAGCCGTTTGGACTGCGGGCCACGAAATGCGAATGGTTCGTCACCTGTTGGCGTCTCGTCCATGCCGACTGACGGAAGTTGATACGCGCGCGATGTCGCCATGAGTCGCAACGTATGTTTGAGGTCGTAACCATTCTCAACAAGATCGCTCGCCAGAAAGTCGAGCAGATCCGCATGCCACGGTTCGGCGTCGAGGTTGTCGAGCGGCTCGATCAGCCCGCGACCAAACAATTTGGCCCATAGCCGATTCACGATCGCTCGTGCGAACCGGCCGTTCTCTGGCTTTGTCAGCAAATGTGCGAGTTGTTGCTGTCTTTGCACACGATTGGCCGCCGTCTCGATTTGCCCCAGTTGCGGATACAAGAATGCGACTGTTGACGCTTTGCCCGTCGGCTTATCGCAGCGATGCAGTTCCAGCGGCCCGTCGGCAAATACCGAAGCCAGCCCATAAGCGTCGGTCAGTTTCCAGTCGTTGACGAAGCTGTCATGGCAGCTCGCACACTTCAAATTCGTGCCAAGGAAAACCTGAGCGATTGACTGAGCCGCTTGAATTTCCCGCCGCTGACTTTCGTTGACCGTTCCTCGCCACTTGATGCCGAACGTGAAGCCTTCCGCACCGGGAGCCGCTTCGACCAGTTCACGCACGAATTGGTCATACGGCTTGTTCGTCAGCAACGACTCGTACAACCAACCGGTGATCTGCCGTCGGCCACCGTCAATGAAACCGGTCCCTTGGTAGGCGTTCCGCAGCAGATCGTTCCAAAACGTGAGCCAATGATCCGCATAATTGCGACGATCATTCAGCAATCGATCGATCAAATCTGCACGCTTATCGGGTGACTCGTTTTTGGCGAATGCATCCAATTCCTTCGGCGAAGGCAGCAGGCCAATCAGATCAAGAAACACTCGCCGAGCGAATGTGCGATCGTCAATCAGCACGTTTTTTGAATTTTCAGATTTGAGATGTGGAACCTGATTGTGCAAGAAACGATCAACCGGATTTGCACCCGCTTGCTCCGCATCTCCAGCAGGAATTTGTGGACGACGCGGCTCAATCGGTGCTCGACGAAATACTTTGCCGAATGCAAATCCTTCGTCCCAGGGTAAGTCAGCATCAATCCATCGTTGCAACGTTTCAATCTGCGTCTTGGTCAGTGGCTCTCCTTCGGGCGGCATCCGTTCGCCAGGTTCCGACGCTGAGACGCGTTTGATCAAGATGCTTTCTGCACTATTACCTGCAACGACAACTCGACCATTTTCACCGCCAGCCAACAGACTTTGCCGCGTGTTGATTGAGAGGCCACCTTTGCGTTGAGGCCCGGAATGGCACTTGGCACAGCGCTTATTCAAAAGTGGCTGAATGTCATGTGCGAAGTCGATCGATTTCAAAGCGTCTTCGCCATCCACTGTTGGCGGCTGAAGCAACGCAGATAGGGGTAACAACCATCCGCAGATGAATGATGGCCAACATCGCATGGGACTCTCTCGCATAGACTGAGTGTTGCGGCTCGCACTGTGTTTATCACGGTGGGGTTGCAGCCATTAGCCGGGCATCGAGTCCGCCTTAGCGGACGATACCTCGGTCAAACTAATGGCTAGCATCCCTCCAGGATCAAACGTCAAATTACCATGCTCACGAAAGAACTTCGAGGACGACTGAATGCCAACTGACTCGCTACCGATTGATGAAGTCTTGCCGCAGCTTGTACGTGAGCTGCGAGAATCTTCGTCTGTCGTCTTGCGAGCGCCGACCGGAGCGGGAAAGACAACTCGCGTTCCCCCGGCATTGTTGGATGCTGGGTTGCTCGGCGAGCGACGTGTGGTTGTGCTGGAACCTCGACGAGTCGCCGCACGAGCCGCTGCGCGGCGCATCGCCTTTGAGCGCGGGTGCTCGCTCGGCGAGGAAGTCGGCTATCAAGTTCGGTTTGAAAAGAAGTGGAGTCATCGAACTCGCATCTTAGTCGTCACGGAAGGGACGCTCGTTCGCATGTTGCAGGACGATCCGTTCTTGGACGACATCGCAGCGGTGGTCTTCGACGAGTTTCACGAACGAAGCCTCGATACCGATCTTTCGTTGGGCATGGCGCGTCGTGTCCAGCAAACAGTGCGTCCGGACCTCAAGGTCGTTGTGATGTCGGCCACGCTCGGCGTCGAAGCAATCTCAGCGTATTTGGGAAACTGCCCGATCGTCGTAAGCGAAGGGAGGCTATATCCTGTCGAGATTGAGTACTCGCCACGCAGCGATAGCGTGCCGTTGTCGATCGCCATCGCAAATGCAGTCGAACAATCGCTGGCTAGGACTGCGGGCGACGTCTTGGTCTTTTTGCCGGGACAGCGCGAGATTCGCGACGCTGCTCGCGAATTGGATTCCATCGCGCGACAAAACGATTTGTTGATCATGCCTCTGTTCGGTGAACTTTCGCCGGAGCAACAAGACGCCGCGTTGATGCGGCAATCAAAACGAAAGATCGTCTTAGCGACGAACGTGGCGGAGACCTCAGTAACGGTCGACGGCGTCACGGCGGTTGTCGATTCCGGACTCGCGCGGCAACTGCGGTTTGATCCGAACATTGGCCTGAATCGGCTCGACCTGCGTCCGATCTCGCAAGCCTCGACTGACCAACGTGCGGGTCGAGCAGGACGGCAGCAAGCAGGAGTGTGTGTGCGACTTTGGAGCGAGCCGTCTCAGCGCGCTCGCCCAGCACAGACGGAGCCCGAAATTCGCCGAGTCGATCTGACTGGTCCTGTGCTTCAACTCAAGGCGTGGGGTGAAGCTGACGTCCTCGCGTTTCCGTGGTTTGAACCGCCACGTGCCGAATCGATATCGCTGGCTGAGCATGTGCTTCTGCGACTGGAAGCCATTGAGGAAATCGGCGGCGTGACCCCGTTGGGCGCGATGCTCGCGAAGTTCCCCGTGCATCCGCGACTCGGTCGCTTGCTGGTCGAAGGTGCGCGGCTCGGACAATCGAAGCGTGCGGCGCTGACTGCTGCATTGTTGGCTGAACGCGATCCGTTCGGCGGCGACGCGGGAGGTTCAAACGATTCGCGACAATCGCTGCGACACGGCGGCGCGGCGAGTTGTTCCGATGTGTTGGACCGCGTCGAAGCGCTCGAAGACTTTGAACGAAGCGGACGCGAGATGACTTCATTTGGTCGAGTGAATCGCGTTGCCGCGCAGTTCCTATTTCAGACCCGCGATCAATTGCTGAGATTGGTTGATGCACGTGATAGGGGTCAGGCACCGCAGAATTCAAAATTGGCGGGACCAAGTCGTGGTGACTTTCAAATCGTCGTTCCGCCAATTTCGAATTCTGCGGTGCCTGGCCCCGGACCTGATGCCGCACTCGGTCGCGCGCTACTCGCAGCGTTCCCCGATCGCTTGGCCAAGCGTCGTGAACCGAAAAGTCCGCGAGCGGTCATGGTCGGTGGACGCGGCGTTCGCTTGAGTCCGACCAGCCGTGTCACACAAGGGGATTTGTTTCTGTGCTTGGACGTCGACGCCGGAAACTCATCGTCACCGTCAACCGCTCGCGGCGCGTGGTCAACAACCAACGTCGGTGAAGCGATCGTTCGCATGGCTTCCGAAGTGGATCGTGCATGGTTACCAGAGGAATTGATCACGATCGCCGTCGAGGTTTACTTCGATGAATCTACGCAGCGTGTTCAAGCCCGGCGACAAGTTCGTTGGGAAGATCTAGTACTCGAGGAGTCGCCGGCCGCGCTCCCACAAGACGATTCGGTCACCCGGATACTCGCAGATGCTGCGGTTCAATATTGGGATCGCATTCAACCGAAAGAAGGCTCACCTGCGAGACACTTCCTCACGCGAGTCCAATGCCTGCGCGAATGGATGTCCGACTTAGAGTTGCCTCCGTTCGATGAGGCTCATTTGAAATCGTTGTTACCAATCCTGTGTTCCGGACGTCGTTCGCTCGCCGAATTGGCGGAAGCTCCGTGGCTTGATGTTCTGCAATCGCAACTGACTCATCAGCAACTTCAGACGGTTGATCGCGAAGCACCAGAACACATCTCCGTTCCCAGTGGCAGCCGCATCGCGCTGACCTATGAGCCAGGACGGCCTCCCGTTTTGGCCGTCAGAATTCAGGAGGTCTTCGGCCTGAAAGCAACTCCGCGAGTCGCTCGCGGTCGCGTGAGTGTGTTGCTGCATCTGCTCGCACCCAACTATCGCCCGCAACAAATCACTGATGACCTTTCGAGCTTTTGGGCAACGGCCTATCCGCAAATTCGCTCCGAGCTACGACGTCGATATCCAAAGCACGCTTGGCCCGACGATCCATTGACCGCCACGCCAGAACGCCGGCCAGGCAAACGTCCCGCCAATTGAGCGACTCAGTCCCACTCTCAGATCGGCTCAGAAGCGGAATGACAATCCCATGCCTGTGAATGCCAAGTTGTCTGCGGGGCGATTGAGCCCGATTGCCGAGTGGATATCAATCTGCACGTCGTTCGACAAAAGGTAGACGAAGCCGCCGTGAAAATAGTGCTCTGTCTGAGCGGTCAACGAACCACTTGGCACAAAGACAATCCATTCTGTGAATGCGCCGATCCGATCGGTCAGATCGTATTCAACGTTCGCGGTCTGAATGAACTCGGTGTAGAAGTGGCTGAAGTCATCACGCCGTCGATTGAGTTGCGTGTTACATTCAAGTTCGATCCAGTCATTCAACTTCCAACTATATGCCAAGTTGAATCCTGGCAAGACTTGGCTGTTGGTGAAATGACTGCTGCCGGTCGGGATGCGCGCTTGTGGAAAGATCGCCATCTCCGGAAGCCAACCCGACTGTTCTGTGAGTGCTAGCTTCGCTCCGACATACAAATCGTCGCTCCCGCTAAAGCGAGAGTTCGGACCGCCAGGAGTACGAGATTGTTCGACCAGATACGTGTAGCCCAATCGGAACTCAAACCATTCGGCAAAAAGACCTGCTCGAAGTAGCGGTTCGCCAAATGAATGAGTCTGAACCACGGAGCCGCTATCGCTATCTCGCACGTAGGTGTAACCGGTTTCGATCTGCACTCGCCCCAGCCCAACTAAACTACTCGCTTCACTGAAATGGGGACGATCGGTGACGATCTTATCTTCGTGCTCCTCATCTTGTGGCTCGGCCGATTCCTGCGACCAACGAAAAAGCGTTTTCGGAAACACGTCGTCTTGCGCGTCAACGACTCGATCGGCTGATACTAAAGCCACAACGGCAAACGTTATGATCAACCGGCAAATCAAAAAATGACGAAGGCACAATCTCATGGTGACAAAGATCGGCAAGCCACTTCACTTCTGGTGACTCGAAATGTCGGTGAAATCCCGCGTTCGCGACTACGTTTTGTCAGGCCTGTCATGTGAGTCGGCAGCCTTTGCTGCTCGACCAGTATTTCAGGATGAGTCGGTAGCGACTCCAATCCATGCCTTCCTGCATTCCATCGAAGAAACGTCGACCGCTATTCGCTAACTGTGCTGCTAAGCGACTCATTTAACAAATTTTAACAAATCTCTCCGCGCGAACCGTTGATAGAAAGCAGGCAAGACCGCGAGAGTGAAGAGTGTGCTTGTGATGACTCCGCCAATGACGACCGTGGCCAAAGGTCGTTGGACCTCTGCGCCTGCTCCGCTACTCGTGGCCATTGGAATGAATCCAACGCTCGCCACCAACGCGGTCATCAATATGGTTCGCAAAGATTCGATGCCAGAATGCTGAATCGCGTCGATCAGATTCGAGCCTTCTTTTCGAGCCGCGCGAATCGCCGAGACGAGCACCATACTGTTGAGGACAGACAATCCGGAGAGCGTGATGAAGCCGACGGCTGCCGAAATCTAAAGCGGCATCTCTCTCGCAGATAAAGCGGCGATCCCGCCAATGCACGCGAATGGAACGCTGGCGAATGTCACCAGCGTGTCAAACTTCGATCGAAAGCTGAAGAACAACAACACGACAATCAACGACAGAGCCAATGGCACAACGAGCGCCAATCGCTTTTGCGCACGCTGCATGTTTTCGAACTGTCCGCCCCAGTTGATGCGATAACCTTCCGGCATCTTGACTTCGGCTGCGATGCGCTGCTGGGCTTCATGTACGAAGCTGCCGATGTCTCGACCACGGACGTTGCATTGAATCGTTAATCGTCGCTGACTCCATTCTCGCGAGATCAGTCGCGGGCCGCTGACCATACGAAAGTCTGCCAGACGAGATAGCGGCACTCGCTCGCCGTTCGGCGCAGCGATCACGATCTGTCCGATCTCTTCTATGTTCTCTCGGAATTGATCGGGCAACCGCACGGTCAACGGAAATCGAAGTTGTCCTTCGACAATCTCGCCTATCACTTTCGCACCAAGAGACTCGATGACGTCCAATACTTTCTGCGCAACGATTCCGTATCGGGCGATCTGATCCTGCTTGATTGCGACTTGCAAAATGGGTTGTCCCAAAGCTTGCTCAGTCGCGAGATCCGCGCAGCCATCAATCCCCTTCAAGACACCTTCGAGCTGTCGGGCGGTCGCGATCAGTTGTTGGAAGTCACTCCCAAACAATTTGAGCGCGACATCCGCGCGGACTCCCGAGACCATCTCGTTGACGCGCTGCTCAATTGGTTGCGTGAACCAGATCGTCTGGCCGGGGAAGTCTTGAAACTCTTTCTCCATCAACACTACGAGGTCCGCTTGTGTCTTTGCTTTTTTCCAAGACTCACGTGGATGAAGCGTGATGAATAGATCGGTCATCTCGACCGTGCTTGCATCGGTCGGAATCTCTGGAGAGCCGATGCGGCTCCAACACAGTGCGACCTCATCGGGAAACTTTTCGAGAAGAGTCTTCTGCATCCGATCGTTCAAGCGGAGCGATTCTTCCAAGCTGGTTCCCGGCGGACGAACGATGCCTATGACGATTGCCCCCTCTGAAAGTCGCGGAACGAATTCAGTTCCCAACCGAGTCGCTTGCCCACCCGCTAAACCAAGTGCGACCAGTGAGACTGAAATGACTATGAACGGGACTCGCGTAAAGAGCCGCAGCAACCGCGAATAAACGGCCTTTGCGATTCGTACTACCAGGACGTCTTCTTCATGAATCTGCTTCGGCAGAAACAAGCTCGCCAGAACCGGGGTCACCGTTAGCGAACAGATCAGCGATCCAATCAGAATAAAAATGACGGTCATCGCCATCGGTCGAAACATTTTTCCTTCGACACCCTCAAGCGTCAGAATCGGTAGATAGACAATCATGATGATGAGCTGGCCGAAGACAGTCGGTGTGCGAACTTCGATCGACGCATCGCGAATATGTCGCAGTCTCTCGGATGGGGTTAACGATCCCGCGTGTCCCAACCGTTTCACGATGTTTTCGATGACAACAACCGAGCTATCCACGACGACGCCAAAGTCGATCGCACCGAGGCTTAACAGTGACGCAGCAATCCCTGTCGCCCACATGCCGCAGAAGCCACACAGCATCGACAATGGAATGGCAACTGCGCAAATCAAACCTGCTCGCAAGTTGCCCAAGAAGATATAGAGCAACAACACGACCAGCGTTGCTCCCTCCAATAGGTTGTTCTTCACTGTTGCGATAACTCGGTCAACGAGTTCTGTTCGGTCGTAAGCCGTGACCACTCGAATGTCGTCGGGGAGTGAGTCACGAATTTGATTGAACTCTGCTCGCATTCGACGAGTCACTTCGTAGCTGTTCTGGCCCATCAACATGAAGCCTAGACCCAGAACGACTTCACCCTGTTCCAACTTGTCGGGATTATTGGGATCTCGCATGGCTGCGGTTACTGCTCCGCGACGTATTGCGTGACCGATCGCCACTTCGGCCACATCAAGAATGCGAATCGGGACACCGTTCTTCGCCGTAATGACCATCTCTTGGATTTGCTGGATGTTGACCGTGCGACCTAAGCCATGCACGAGGATCATGTCGCCGGAGCTTTCCAGGCTGCCACCACCAACGTTCGCGTTGTTGTTCTGAACGGCGTGAATAACCTGCTCGAAACTGAGGTCATGCTTCAGAAGCAAGGTCGGATCAACGCGGACTTGGTATTGCTTTTCAAAGCCGCCCCACGAGTTGATCTCTGCCGTCCCCGTGACGATTCGCATGCGAGGTTTCACGGTCCAATCATGCAAAGTGCGCAGCTCTGTAAGGCTCTTCGTGTTCGACGAGAGCGCGTACTGAAATACTTCGCCCAACCCGGTTGAGACGGGCCCCATCTGCGGCGGAGCAACACCGGGTGGCATTTGAACCGAGCCAAGCCGTTCGAAGATCAATTGACGTGCGAAATAGATATCGACGCCGTCACGAAACGTT
>CAIJTL010000767.1 GCA_903823545.1 uncultured Planctomycetaceae bacterium | reverse complement strand
CGTTGATCGTCATCACGCCGGGACTGTTGCCGGGCGAGAACGTCCCTGTCCCGCTGACATTACCAGTGATCGTGCCGGAGCCATTGAGCGTTCCGCTCGCCCCCACGACGACGTTGCTCGTCACCGAGCCATTGATCACCAGCGTTCTGAAATTGACCGTCGTGGTTCCGGTGTAGGTGTTGGCTCCGGATAACGTCAGCGTGCCCCCCGGTCCATGCCCGATATTTTCCGTCGAGAGACTGAAATTGTTGTCATTCGCCCCAGCCCCGCCGAGCGTTCCGGAGAACGTGCTGGAGTATTGGTTGAAGACATGCAAGACCCCGGCGGTGGTCGAATCGTTCGTAATTTGCCCGCTACCTGACAGTGAGTTCATGTATAATTCGACGCCGTTCAGTTGCACCACGGCAGCCGATCCGATGAAGACCTGACTGAATCCGTTGATGCCTCCGTCAAAAAGGAGGGCCTCCGCCATTAATCATTCGGAACGTGCCGCTGATCAGATTCACCGACGAGAACACCGCTGAAAGACTACTGACGTTGATCGTGTCGGCTTCACTGAGATAGACCTGCCCGTTAAGGCTCAACTCTGCGGAGATCGACGTTCCTTGTGTCGTCAACGCGTTACCATTCGATCCAACCCATCCTGCACCTCCGTCCAGTGTGATCTCATTGGCGGTGATGTCAGTTGTCGCACCGCCCGAGACAATCGCTCCCATACCACCCGTGGTCAGTGTCACGTTGACGCCGTTGGCGTCGAGGCTACCGGAGGTGCCAAAAGTGATGTTCGTATCGTCCTTTGTCGTGAGGCTCAGATTCGTGGCCGTCGTAAGCGTGATCGCATTGCTGATCGTGATCCCGTCAGTGTTCGCATCGCCGATGTTGATCGTCCCGGCGGTGATCTGATCCAATTCTGCATCCGAAAGTGCCAGTGGTCCACTAGAAGCGTCGGTCGTCGATCCGAGGTTGATGGCGACTCCGTTGGACCGTTGGTGAATGTTGACTGTTGCCGCACCGGCGTTGACGGACGACAGGTTGTCAACAATCACCACGCTGTTACCGATGAGCGTGATGCTGCCATTGTTGGTGTGAGTGATCGCTCCGCCACCCTCCAGAACCACGGCACGGCTCGACGAACCGGCCCCTTCTGTGCCGGTGACTGTGATCGCTCCGCCGCTGGAGGTGATCGCCGAATTCGGCCTGAACACATAAACGCCATATGCGCCACCCGCGGCGGTCCCTTCGACCGTCACGGTACCGGCGGCTCCGGCGGTAATTTGACCTCCGTTGATAACAACGACGCCTGAGAACCCTCCAGAGCCCCCCGTTCCCCTGACCAAGACGGCACCACCGCTGGATGTGATCGTTCCTTGGTCAAGGACGCCGTGATTCCCCTGTCCCGAACCCGCGCCTCCGGTTCCGGTCACCGTGACCGTCCCGTTTACGCCTGCGGAAATTACACCGCTAAGAGACACTCCATAACATTCGGTTGCCCCACTCGTCCCGCCGCCAAATCCTGTCACACTCACGTTGCCGCCGCTGGAGGTAATTGTTCCGGAACTTAAGACCGCAACGCCGTGCTCCGCGCCTGCCCGATCCCACCAGTGCCCGTGACAGTGACGCTGCCTGTCCCTCCTGCCGTGAGCTGACCCCCGGAGCTGACATTGACTCCGGCGTTATTGCCGCCTGTTGTCTTGCCACCACCGGCCCCCGTCACCTGCACATTGCCACCTGCGGAGGAGATCGTGGAACCACTCCCCTCTACCGAGAGACCGAAGTCGCCATAGTTTCCTGCACCACCGGTACCGCTCACAGTGACCGAGGAAGATGCTCCACCGCCGATAATGTCCCCGCCTCCGCGAACCTGAACACCAATTTGACCGGTGCTGCTGTCGTTACCTCCCTTGCCTTGAACGATCAGCGTCCCCGTTCCCGTCACTTGAACCAGCCCGCCGTTCACATCCACACCCACGAAGTTGCCGGATGTCGCGGCCATCTGCTGATTGGCACTCAACGTCAACGATCCATCCACCGTCGTGACGCTTGATCCACTGGCCATCACGATGTCTCGCTGAGTCGTCAGCGAGATCGCCCCCGCGCCAGTCGTCGCAAAGTCGGAATTGGAGTTCGCCAGATTGATCGTGCTGACCGCGCTCGCCGTCAGGTTCTTATCAAGCGCCATCGTGATGGCTTGATTGACCATGATTCCCGCGCCGGTCGTCAGCGACAGATTGTTTGCGTGATCGATCGCCGCGCTGACTGTGATCGTGCCGCTGTTCTCGTTACCGATGTAGACCGTCCCGGCGGTGATACGGTCGAGTTCCGCGTCGGTCAGGCCGAGCGTGCCGCTCGCATCCGCGCCACCGAGGTCGATGGCCGTTCCGTTCGACGACTGACGCAGTGTCACCGTCTTCGTGCCAACGCTGATCGTCGTTCCGATCGCCATGCTGTCGGCGATCAGCGTGACGTTGGCCGTTCCTCCCATCGCACCAACTGTGTTGACGCTTCCACTGATGAGGTTGATGCCGAACCGATCCGTTCCCGCACCGGCGGTTCCCTTGATCGTGATGTCCCCTGTGGTTGTCCCGGCCGAATTGGTCGAAGCGACAACACTCCCATTTTCGATCCGAACGCCATCGTTGTTGGTCGAACCGCCTCCACCGGTACCGTCGAGGGAGATGCTGGCCATGCCCGAGGAAGTCACCTTCGCCTCCCCAAACATCCTTATTCCATAGTTAGTGCTGCCGGAAACGCTTCCGCCCTGTCCCGTGATGGATATTGCTCCGTCCACCGCGGACACCAGCGCGTTCGCTCCGAACAAATAGACGCCGATGTTCTCACTGGCTCCATTGACTCCGGCGTCTCCGTTGAGAGTGATCGTCGCGGCTGTCCCACCCGTTCCCGTGGAGACCACTTGCGCGTTGTCGATCCGAATTCCAGAGTTGCCGTGCCCGCCAGTACCTCCGTGACCTGTGATGGAAATCGCACCGTCCACGGACGTGACACAACTGCCTGTGTCGCTCAGTGAGACGCCATAATTGTATCCATTCGCGGACGTGCCGCCGGTCCCGACGAGCGCAATGGTCCCGGCCGTCGCCCCCAAACCAGTCGATTCCACCCGGCCCCCATTGAGGATTTGAATTCCATGCTGAGCGATAAACGTGTCGCCGCCGCGACCGATGACCGTGAGATCTCCTGTGCCGGTCGTGCGCAGCGTCGCTCCATCAATTTCGACGCCAATAAACTCCCCAGCAAGCTGAATGCCCTGGTCGGCGTCGAGCGTCAAATTGCCATTGGCCACGCTCATCACTGCGCCGCTATTGACGATGATGTTTCGCGCGCCGTCGTTGGTGTTGGCTCCACCAATGTTGCCCGAGACCGTGATCGTGCCGGTGCCGGTCGCCGTCACGTTCTCGCTGATCGTGACCGTGCGATCCGCATTGAGAGTGATGTTGCCGCCGGTACTCGTCACACCGCTGCCGTCGTTGATCGTGATGTCGCTCGATGAACCGATGGCCGTCGCCGAGAAGCTCTTGTTCGCCTCCATCGTGATGGCACCGTTGACCACAATGCCCGCCCCGGTCGTCAGCGACAGATTGTTCTCGTGAGTAATCGCCGCACTGACCGTGATCGTCCCGCTGTTCGCATTGCCGACTTGGACAGTCCCGGCGGTGACGAGGTCCATTTCGTCATCGGTCAGGCCGAGAACTCCGGAGGCATCCGCCCCGCCGAGATTGATCGCCGTTCCATTGGTCTGTTGACGGAACGTCACGGTTGCCGTGCCGGCTTTGATTGAGGGAGTCGCACCGATCGTCGGATTGATGGAGACGCTGTCCGCGATGAACGTGATGGCTTGGTTGTTCGATTCAATGGCGGTGTAATTCGCCACCGTCAATTCCACGCCAAAGGAATTCGCTCCCGATCCCGCAGTCCCCGTCACGGTGATCGTACCGCTGCTCGAAACGGTTCCTTGAATGCCACCATTCGCGATGCTCACACCGCTGCTGTAGTCTCCGCCTCCCGTGCCTCCCGTCCCAACCACGGTGATGTCGGCCGCTCCGGTGGACTCAATCGTCCCGGCGTTGATCAGCCAGACACCGTGATTCAGGGTGCCCGTGCCCCCGCCGCCCTGGCCCGTCACCGTG
>CAIJTL010000766.1 GCA_903823545.1 uncultured Planctomycetaceae bacterium | reverse complement strand
GGGATGTTCGTGAACTTCAAGAACGTTATCGACAGCATGTCTTGCCGAGTTCCCGTCGGGATCGCTCAGATCGGTAAGAGTTTTCGTAACGAGATCACGCCGCGCAACTTCACGTTCCGTTCGCGTGAGTTCGAGCAGATGGAGATGGAGTTCTTCTGCCATCCGTCCGAATCGCGGCAGTGGTACGAATACTGGCGCAATCGCCGTTTCGCGTGGTATCAGAAGCTCGGCATCGGCAGCGAGAATTTGATCCTCCGCGACCACGCTCAAGATGAATTGTCGCATTACTCGGTTGGCACGGCGGACGTCGAATACGCGTTCCCGTTCCTCGGTCCTGGAGAGTACGGGGAATTGGAAGGAATCGCGCATCGCGGTGACTTCGATCTCCGCTCGCACAGCGAAGGAAAACTGTGCAAAGGTCCGAATGGACTTGAAGTGGAGAAGCTTGCCGACGGAACACCGAAGTACAAAGGCTCGGGCAAAGACTTGACCTTCTTCGACGATCAAACGCGAGAACGGTATCTGCCACACGTGATCGAACCGGCGGCCGGTGCAGATCGAGCGACGTTGGCGTTCCTCTGCGAAGCCTACAACGAAGACCATCAGCCTGATGAAAAGGGCGAGATGCAAAGCCGCGTCTATTTGAAGCTGCACCCGAAACTCGCGCCGGTGAAAGTGGCCGTCTTTCCGCTGATCAAGAAGGAAGGGATGCCAGAGAAGGGACTCGAAATTTACCGCGCCTTCCGAGCGGCTGGCATCGCTGCCACGTACGCTCAACAAGGTGCGATCGGCAAGCGATATCGCCGCCAAGATGAAATCGGCACGCCGTGGTGCATCACCGTCGATGGCGACACGATGACCGCCGACACCGTCACACTCCGAGACCGCGACACGTTGGAACAAATCCGGCTGCCAGTTTCCGAAGTTGTCGATGAGCTCGCACGACGGCTGCGGACGTAGTTTCGAATTCAGTAGGACTCACCAGAGACAACCCCGGTCGCAAGACCGTGGGATTCTGATTCTATTCTTGCCATTCACATGCTTCCGCGAGTGTTACGATCGATCGTAATCCCCGTCGGACCTTGGCTCCCTGAAAGGTTCGTCATTGTAGATATTGGGCGATAGTATTGTGGCGACCGAAAAGTGTTCATAAGGCCATAAACAAAATACCTATTTCTTGTGGTAAACGGCCTTGTGCAACGCACCTCTCGCCGTTCATCATTCGCCCCTTTCCAACTCTGGAAGAGGATCTCTGACGTCCTCAACCGAGAAGTCATTCGGGCCATAGCAACTCGGTGATCGAGGAATTTTACTTGGTCAAGAACGACTGCTAGAACCCAGTCGTTCAACTGAAAACAACGGATTGAATCGCGATATGACATGTGCTCGTCGGCTTCGTGACTTAATTGCTCGCCCGGGGATTATCAGATCTCTTGCTCCGCATGACGTCTATACGGCTCGGCTGTTGGAGCAAGCTGGGTTTGAAATGCTTTTTCTCGGCGGGTTCGGAGTTTCTGCGAGTCGGTTCGGTTGGCCAGATGTCGGGCTCGTGACATTGTCCGAAATGACAGAAGCCGTGCGGAGGATGACTTCGCGGCTCAGCATTCCGCTCATCGCAGATGGCGATACGGGGCATGGAGACTTGAACAACGTCGCCCGAACTGTTTGAGAATTTGAGCAGGCAGGAGCTTCCGGCATGTTGCTCGAAGACCAGGTCAGTCCAAAGCGTTGTGGCCACTTCGTCGGCAAGCAGGTGATCTCGGTCAATGAAATGCTGACCAAGTTGAAGGCCGCGCTCGACGCTCGACGCGATCCCGATTTTGTGATCATCGCTCGTACCGATGCCCGCGCCGTCGAAGGGTTCGAATCAGCCATCGAACGTGCGAACCAATATGGTGAGGCCGGAGCGGACGTCTGTTTCGTCGAAGCCCCACGGAGCCGAGAAGAATTGCAGCGCATTTCTGCCGAGGTTCCGTTTCCTCAACTGGCCAACATGCTCCTCGGCGGAGTGACACCGATTCTCAGTGCCGAGGAGTTGGAAGAACTCGACTTCAAAATCATGGTCGATCCCGTTGCCACGCTTCTGACGGCAGGTGCCGCCGTCCGTAAGCTAGCTGAAACCATGAAACGAGACGGGAGAGTCGATTCGTTGACCGCCGAAATGATGAACTTCGATGAAGTCAAAGAAACGCTCGGCTTGGCAGAGTTCGTGCGGTAGTAAAATGCTATGGCCTTTTGACCGCTCGGCTCCCGTGCGTAGACACTTTTCGTTGGGCTGCACGCGAGACGCGTGCCCGACAACTCACGCCAAGATGTCCCGAATCACGTCGCCGGCGACATCGGTCAAGCGGAAGTCGCGCCCGTTGAATCGGTAGGTTAGCTTGTCGTGCTGTAGCCCCATGAGGTGCAGCAGCGTCGCGTGCAAGTCGTTGACGTGGACCTTTTGCTGAACCG
>CAIJTL010000765.1 GCA_903823545.1 uncultured Planctomycetaceae bacterium | reverse complement strand
CGGAGCGGGCGATGACACGATCGACGGTAGCGGCGGAGTGCTCGGCAATGTGCGGCTGGGGCTGAACGGCGGCGATGGCAATGACTCGATCACCGGCACGACCAACGATGACACGATCGACGGCGGAGCGGGAATCGACACCCTGTTGGGTGGAGCCGGTAACGACACGATGTTCGGTGGCACGGAAGCGGACATCATCAACGGGCAAGCAGGCGATGACTCGATCCTCGGCGGTGACGGCAACGACGTCATCGGTGGTGGACTCGGCAACGACGTCATTCGAGCGGGACTCGGACAGGACATCATTAACGGCAACGAAGGAGCAGACACGCTCGTCGGTGATGATGGCCGTGACACGATCTCCGGCGGTGCAGGCAACGATTCGATCGACGGTGGTCTCGGCAAAGACAGCCTGTCGGGTGGCGACGACAACGACACACTCGATGGCGGCTTCAACGACGACACCATCAACGGTGACGCGGGTGCCGACGTCATCTCTGGCAATCACGGCAACGACCTGATCGATGCCGGTGCCGGAGCGGACACCGTCAACGGCGGCGACGGCAACGACACCATCAACGGCGGCGACGATAAAGACCTGCTCGGCGGTGGCGACGGCGACGATGTCATCAACGGCGGCATGGCGAACGACATCATCATCGGCGGTGACGGGAAGGACTCCCTCCTCGGCGGCTCAGGTAACGACATCCTGTTCGGCAACGATGGCGACGATCTCCTCAACGGCCAAGGTGGCATCGACACCATGTCTGGTGGCCAAGGGAACGACTCGCTGATCGGAGCAAACAGCGAGATCATTGAAAACTTCACGATCTCAAATGACCTGCTGAAGAAGCTCGACCTGCTGTAACCGAACTTGGTCCAATCATTGTTCTCCAAGATCACAAAGCCCCCGACCTCTTGTTGATGTCGGGGGCTTTTCTTTTTTTGGCTCTCCGCCATCCGTCTTGAAAATTGTGTTTTGTGAGCGGCAAGGCGCTAACCGCCGGTGATTCTCGCCTTAACCGGCGGCTAGCGACTTGCCGCTCACCCTGCGATCCAACACGAATGGCGAAGAACCCTTTTTTCAGAGAAACTTCCTTCAAACTGAAAAACAGACTCAAGAACACGAATTGACACGTTTCTGAGTTTAGAACTATCAATCGCCTCGTTCGGCCCACTTCGCGGCAACGAACGTCGACTTTGCCCTTCCTTGCTCGGTTCCGAGCAAATACTCCCCTCAACGATCACACGTCACCACGAGTTCCTCGTCACGACGCTCCCCATTCAAGCCCCCTGCCCATCCTGTCTCGCAGTGCACGTCCCATGCGCTGACGAATCCCACCTCGTCTGTTTCTTTACGGACTTCGCCATGCAAACAAGCCATTTTTCTGCCGACGACACTTCGACTGGAGCTGTGGCCGGCCGTGTTCATGGAGCCGCTCGCATCGTCTTGTGTGTTGCTGACCTGACGGCACGCGAACAGTTCGCACGAGTTGCTGCCGAATTCGCAGTGCTCGACATCGCAGTCGCGGCAGACCGTGCTGTCCCGCTTCTGCTTCGCGAATCCGCGTCGCTGATTGTTGTTGACGAGCAAGCATTACTTACTGACAACACTATCGACGGAAGCGCTCGAAGCGTGCGAGATCTCGCATCGGCGGTGACCGCCAATTCCGGTGGAACACAACTGCTGGTTCTTTCAAATCATGGCAGCCTGGCCGCATTACCTGGCGCTTTACGAACCGAAGATTTGACATCACGAGTGTCGGTCTTGAATCCATCCGGCATTACTTCGGACGCGCTGCGGACACTGTTGACCCTCACGATTCGCCAGTCCGAGTTGATGTCACAACGAAATGCCATTCGCCAACCGGCGTTCTCACACTCGCTAAGCGATGTTCTCGGCTCCAGCCCCAGCATGCAGCAGTTGTACGCCGCTGTTGACGAAGCCGCGAACTCGGACGCTCCGATCTTGATTTGCGGCGAACACGGGACGGGAACCAGCCTCATTGGGAATGCGATTCATGACGGTGGCCCTCGATCGGGTCAATCTTTCGTGCGAGTCCACAGTCGGTCACTGACAACCGAGTCACTCAACGAACTGCTGTGTCTTGATATTGGCCCTGAAGCCTCAACTCTGCCGCTCGACACGCCGACGAAGCCGGTCGGAGGAACGCTATTTCTTGATGATATCGAGGCGTTCCCTGTCGCGCTCCACAAGACGCTCTGCCGATTCATCGAGCGACAGCAAGAACTCGTCGATGGCTCACAAGGCCGACATCGCCCACTGGTTCGCATCGTCGCCGCGACCCATCTGAATCTCGATCTCCCAAGCCGTCAGACGCTCGGCTTAGAAATTTTGACTCGTGGAATGAACGCGAAGCGGCTAATGGTTCCGGCACTGCGTGAACGTCCCGAAGATATCGGCCCGCTTTCAGAACAGTTCTTCATTCGCTGGGCTTTGCAAGAAGATCAGCCTCGTCCGCGACTCACAAGGAATGCTCTCGAAGTTCTCAAAGATCACCTGTGGCCCGGAAACGTCCGCGAGCTTTATACGGTTCTGCGTAACACGGCAATTGTCGCTGAATCGGGTGATGTCACTGCCGACATGCTTCGATCTTGGTTGGCAAAGTCGGTTGAAGTCGAAGTCAGCGAAACGCCTCGCATGACACTCGCCGATATGGAGCGGCAACTCATCGAAACAACGTTTACTCGCTGCGGAGGCAACCGCGAAAAGACTGCTCAGTCACTCGATATCGGGCTGCGAACGCTTTCCGGAAAGCTCCGCGAATACGGCTACCCACCACGCGGCGGGCCAGGGTCAAATCTGAAAGCAGCGTAAGGCCAATTGGCCGGAGACAACACAGGGGACAGTAGCCCGAATAGAAATTCGGAACTTGCTGTCCCCTGATCTCTGTCTCGTACCAGTTGGTTTTGGTTTTGTCACTTCGCCGTCACGGACGACGGCTCAACCGACCAGGCCCAAAAGGGCAACGCATTCATGGATGAACTGCGACGACAAGCTGTCTTCCTCGCCAATCGTTGGTCCCGATTTCCTCTCGGGCAGCGACTTGCGATGTCTGCGGCACTCGTCGCATGCGTGGTCGGATTTTCCTTCGTCATTGGGCGATCGACCACTTCGGACTGGCAACCAGTCTGCGGCGGTCGAGATTTCACAAGCAAAGAAATGACCGCCACACAATCAGTTTGGCGGCAGAACGGCCTGAAGAGTTTTCGCAAAGATGGACAACAACTTTGTGTCCCGAAAAGTGAATTGAGCCGGTACGAAAGCCTCGTCCCAAAGTCCAAAAACGAGGAAGCGGCCGCAAGCAGTGAATGGGAAAAGCAGCTTGCACGAGCCAATATCTTCACGACCTCTGAAGTCGTCGAGCAACATCGTGACAACGCGTTACGAAACGAGCTACGACGGCTCATCAAGGCCATTCCTGCGATTGCTGACGCCGACGTCATCTGGGCTCGCAGCAAAGGAAAGTCTGCGTTTTCGAGTCGTCCCAAAGTCACCGCAACGGTCAATGTGACACCCAGAGAAGGCCACGACGTTACTCCGGAACTGGCTCAATCGCTTCGCACGGCTGTTGCGAACATGGTCTCGGACCTGAATGCCCAGGATGTCGTCGTCCTTGATCAGTCGACGGGACTAGCAATTACCGACCACATGGACTCGGCAATCCTTCGACAACAGCGGCAACGACAACTCGAACGTCTGAGTCAACAAGTCGAATCCAAAATCACATCGGCCTTGTCGGTGATTCCAGGTGTTTCTGTGAAGGTCACGTTGATTGATCCGACCGAGCGAAATCATTTTGTGGCTCGCCCAATCCAGCACGACGCAACGACGCCTTCAACATTCCCTAAGAACAGTGTTGACTTTGAACCTCGCCCCATCAGCACCGGCACATTTTGGACACATGACGCACCGAACGATTTCATCACTTTCGCAAGTCTTGAGACAACTACTGACTCATCTCTGCCAGATACTAAAAACGCACGTCACTCAACATCTGAGCCAAACGACCAACAAACACACTGGCGGGTAACGGTTCTCGTTCCACATGATTTTCTTGAGACTCAGGCAACCCTCAACGTCGCTGAAAACGTCGAGTATTCAGCAGCGACCGACTCTGAATACGCTCGATTGCAACAAATCGTCACAAGCCTCTTGCCACCGAATGCACCGACCACTGAAGTCGTGGTCCAGCAATCGCCCCCAACGGATCGCGTGCTCAACCTCCCTGAAACACAGTCTGCGATCACAGCATTCACGGCATGGCCGCATGCCATTTGTCTTTTGTTCGGCATTGTGGTGATGACGTCGTTTGCTCGCACTCGCCATCAACCAAGCAGACAAGCTCAAGGACGCCATCAGCATTCGACACACAACGTCGATTCAGAGAAGTCAAACAGTGTCAGCACAGTTGAATCAGCCTCGTCAGCTCACACCGCTAATCTCGCGGCAGCAACGCAGTCTCTCATCGTTCCGACAATTCAACCAAACAATGTTGATGGCAGATTTGTCGATGCCGAGCTAACTCAGGAATCGGAACAATCTCTCAGCGACTCACTCACTGAATCAACGCAGAGCAATCAGTCAAATCAACTCCAACAACGTCACCCGATACTTAACAACAAAGACGGTGAGGACGCGATTCAGCAACTCCGACAAGCCGACCCTCAACGACTTTCCGAGGCATTGCGACACGAGCGACCACAGGCGATCGCGGTAATGCTAACTCGGTTTTCGTCACAACTCGCTTCAGAGACGCTCGCCGGGTTACCAACCAGCCTACAAATTGAGGTCATTCGCCGACTGAAATCACTCGGTGAAATCTCCTCAGAGCTGGTGGATGAAATTGCTCAAACGGTCTGCAGTCGCCTTCAAGATGAACCAACCGTTGATTCAGTGTGTGATCAATCACCAAACAATCGCATTGCTCACTTATTCGAGTCAACTACGTTACCGAAGGCATTCGTATGATCGCCGTCACTTCTCGAATCATCAAAACCGATTCGAATCGCATGTCGCCAACGGACGCTGACTTCTCAAGCCATGACGTAGACGCGCCAGTCAGATTTATTCGGCCTTCACACACAGCTTCGGCACGTGACCTCAAATTAAACAACTCGCCAGAAACGTTGCCACTGGCCCTTACCGATTTTGCACAACAATCACAGCCATCAACTCAAGACAAATTTGAACGACTCAAGCTCGTCGAGTGCAGCTCAACACAATCATTTGATTTACAAACAACCAACCACCCGAAAACCACAGAGCTTCAATCCGCCATTGAATCCTTGAATACAGCCGCAGCCAAACTGCAATCACATCGTGATCATGTCCTCGAACAAGCGAGTTCCGAAGCGGTTAAACTCGGCATCGCAATTGCCGAACGACTACTGCGGCGAACACTCAACACTCGTCCGGAATCAATACTTGAACTCGTAAAAACATCGCTGGATTCGGTTGTCTGTGCGGAAACCGCGCGAGTCAACTTGCATCCAGCGGATTACCAATTGGTGGCGACTCACTTGGACGACTTGAGCCGAGATTGCTCATCAAACATTCAACTCGCGCAAGACTCGAAGCTGGCACGCGGTGACTGTGTCGTGGAAACGTCGCAGGGAACAATCGACGGACGCTTAGAAACTATCATTCAACGAATCAGCGAAGAACTGCTTGACGACTAAGATTCACTTCTTAACCGCCTGCTGCGCGACATTCACTTCCGACAAAGATAATGGACAACGTGAAATGCTTGCCGTTGCTGATCGAATCCCGGAGATCATCCCCGTCGGCGTCAGTGGGCGAGTAACTCGCGTCAGCGGACTAACAATCTCTGTCGCTGACTTCCCGGTACCCGTCGGAGCATTATGCCGACTCCATCAGCAGCAGAGACGGATCGAGGCCGAAGTCGTCGGATTCAGAGACGACGAAACGCTGCTGCTCCCACTTGGCGATGCATCTGGATTGCGGCGTGGTGATATCGTTTCGCTCCGTGCATCAGCACCGAGAATCCGTGTCGGCGAGCAAATGCTCGGACGAATTTTCGATGCTCGCGGAAAGCTGATCGATGGCGGCAACGAAATCGCATTGCCACATCGACGCAGCCTGCACCACGAACCACCAACGGCGATGTCTCGCCAACGAATCTCGGAACCGCTCGGTACCGGCATCCGAGCAATCGACACACTGCTCACCTGCGGGAAAGGACAACGCGTCGGGATCTTCGCCGGAAGCGGCGTCGGCAAGAGCACGCTGCTCGGCCAAATCGCTCAACAGAGTTCGGCTGACGTGAATGTTGTCATCCTCGTTGGCGAACGAGG
>CAIJTL010000764.1 GCA_903823545.1 uncultured Planctomycetaceae bacterium | reverse complement strand
CTGTCGTTCCAACGTTTGCGAAGAATTGCCGTGGGGCACGTTTCCAACGTGCCCAATCAACGTAATTTCGAGCACGTTGAAAACGTGCTCCACGAAATCTTCACTGCTGCTACGCGACTGGCCGGAAGCGCGATCGTAATCAACGCGTTGAATCATCCTACTCTTGGCACGTGCAAAGTCAGTGCTCCTTCATTTGTTGCGCACGTGGCCGCTATGCTTCGCATCGTCGTAGCGACCTGACGAACTCGAACCCAAGGGTTGATCAAGATGACCAGCAATCAGTCACGACGTAATTTTCTGAAAGAGACTCTCCTTACAACTGCCGCCGGATGGACGCTGTCTGTCGATCAAGCGCTCAACGCCGCACAAACAACTGCGAGCGGATTGCACATCGCTCCGTTTAAGTTCGACGTCACGCCGCCGATCGGGCATTCGTGTTGCGGCGGTTGGATCAAGCCGATTGAAGTTGTGGACGATGCGCTCGAAGCGGTCGGAATCGTTTTACTGGGGGCGGGTAAGCCGATCGTGTTGTGTGCGGTCGATTGGACCGGACTGCTGAACGAGGCGCACGTCGAATGGCGCACGGCACTCGCTCAAGCGGCGGGAACGACGGCGGATCGAGTGGCCGTTCATTGCGTGCATCAACACAACGCGCCGATGGCATGTCTCGAAGCGGAACGAATCGTAGCAGCGGAAGGTGACTTGCCTCATGTGTTGATGGTCGATTTCTTCAAACGCTGTCTCGATGCAGGACGCGACGCCGTGGCGAAAGCCGTCAAACAGGCTCGCCCAGTGACGCACATCGGTCATGGTCAAGGGAAGATCGAAGGGATCGCATCCAATCGCCGAGTCCATCGCGATGAGTCCGGCAAGGTCATCGCCATGCGCGGTAGCGCCTGCACCGATCCGAAACTGATTGCACTACCGGACGGCCTGATCGACCCATTCTTGAAAACAGTCGCCTTCTTCAACGGCGACAAGAAAATCGCCTCGTTGCATTACTACGCAACGCATCCGATGAGCTACTACGCCGACGGTCGAGCAACCAGCGACTTCGCCGGACTCGCTCGCAAGCAACGACAGCAAGATGAGCCGGATTGCCACCACGTTTATTTCACCGGCTGCGCGGGGAACGTTTCAGCAGGCAAGTACAACGACGGCTCCAAAGCCGCTCGCCCGATCTTGACCAAGCGACTATACGACGGCATCGTCGCATCGGAAGCGAAGCTCGAACGAACCGCCGTCAACGGCCAAGCACTCGCCTGGAAGACGGCCGAGATTCTGCCTCCACCGCTGAAGTCACTGCACGCGGAGAAACTCGCTCAACAAGTCTCAACAAAAACCAGTGGTGTTGTCTACCGGAACCGACCGAGCTACATGCTCTCTTGGTTACACCGCGTCGAGAAGCGAATCCCAATCGTGCTCAGTTCGCTGCACATTGGGGGCGTGAAACTGCTGCATCTCCCCGCCGAGTCGTTCATCGAATACCAACTCCGCGCCCAAGACTTCGCCAAAGACAACTTCGTCTGCACCGCCGCCTACGGCGACGGCGGCCCCTGGTACATCCCCGTCAAAGAGGAATACCCCAACGGCGGCTACGAAGTCAGCGTCGCCTTTTGCGAACCTGAGATCGACGATGTGATGACAGAGGGGATGAGGCGAATTCTGTAGTCGTGGTGGATGCGTCTCGCATCCAAGTGTTTTGTTCTTCTGACACGGACGCGAGACGCGTCCACCACGAAGCTATTCCCACCTCAGCCATCCTGACGTATCGCCGTCAAACAGAAATCGGTCGTGAGCCGAACTCCAGAACCAGTCCTCCGGTCGCGAACTCAGCTTGGCTTCGACTGGATTCCCATTGACGTAATGCACGATCCGTTCGAGTTCTTTTTCGTCTCGAATCCAGTGATCGTAGGACTCGCGCTGCCACACCGAGCCGGTGCGGTTCAGCAGTTTGTTGATTTCGTGAGCG
>CAIJTL010000763.1 GCA_903823545.1 uncultured Planctomycetaceae bacterium | reverse complement strand
TTCGGTTTTCTCGGCCAGAGAGAAGCAATCGGTGACGCTTCAAATCCAGCGAAAGTACAACTCACGACGTTGCCGCTCGGAGCCGATCCGCGACAGTTCGGGATCAAACGTCCTGACGTGCCGCGCGGACTTGTCAGTCAGACAACCACTCGCAAGACCGACTTGTTAGCATGGGAGGAGTTCGCCGAGAAGTTGACTCGGCTTGGAGCTTATTGCCACGGGATGGTCTTTCGGCATGTTCCGTAATCCCAGCGAGGTGCGATGTGCGACAGCTTCGATGGCTCGCCACGATCTGCTGGCTGATGGCTGCCTCGCTGTCGTTTGCCCCGTCGCGTCTCATTGGCGCAGATAACGTTCGACGTTTGGAACAACAAGCAGAATCACTGTTTCAAAAGGCTCAATGGCCCGACGCTGAGGCGAGCTACCTGGAACTACTTGCTGCCCTTGATTCAGCCGACAAACCGTCACCCGACCTGAACCGATTGCGGCTCCGTTGTTGGCATCAACTGGAACAACTCGCACGTCAGGCGGGACGTCCGGAGGAGGCGTTACTGTTTGCTCTCCGTACTCGCGAGGCAATCGCACGTCTACCCGATCCCGAGATTCGACTGACGAATCTATTGCACATCGCGGAGTACCAAGTCGCGCTTTCGGACGATTCAGAAGCTCGCGTGACTCTTCAGGATTTGCTGGCCGGACGAAGCGGGACACTCAAAACGTTACCTCGCTTGAAGACAGCCTATCTGCTGGGGATTGTCGATCTCCGAGCAAATCGAATCGAAACCGCAAACACCAGCTTTGTGGCCATTGAGAAAGAGCTGGCAAAGCTGCTGGAGCAACATCGTAAGAGTTCGTTGCTACCACCAGCCGATTGGCTCGATCTCACGCAACGGCGGATTTCGATTCTCGAAGCGTTACAGCGAACGGATGACGCAAAACTCGCGATCGATGAACTGGTTGCGAAACTTTCGGGGCCGATCGAAAAACGGGCAGACAAGCCGGTCACGGTTACTCGGAATGATTCGTCGTTGTTTCAAGCGTTTCTCGGACTGGCCCGCCATGCGCGGCTGCGTCGAGATTCGAAATCTGCAACTCAACATCTGCGAAACGCGCTGAGCCTCACTCATCAGATTTCCGGTCGGCATCGAGCATCGGCATTTCGATTGTTAGCGATGGTTCTGGAAGACCATGACCCTCGCTTGGCCCGTGAAGCGTGGGCCGATGTGACATTGAAACTTGCTCCGCGTGGAAGCGATGCGATCGACCGCAAGACTTCAGTCGGCGATATGCAGTCATTGATCGAAGGGTATTCGCGAGCCGATAGCTTGAAAGAAGCAATTCTGATCGCAGAGCGTTTGGTCGCTCACCAATCGGAATCGCACGGCCCGCAACATCGACTGACGACAGCGGCAACCACAACGCTCGGCGAACTTCTCGCGAGAGATGGTCAATTGCCGAGAGCAACGGAACTGCTTGAGCAATCATTGGCGGTATACCGGCAGGGCGACGCGTCCCGCGAACTCGTTCGTCTGTTGATGCAACTGGCATCTGTGCGACGCGCGGTTGGTGACCTCACGGCAGCGGAGTCGTTGCTGCGCGAAGCGATTGATATCACGGATAAACGCC
>CAIJTL010000762.1 GCA_903823545.1 uncultured Planctomycetaceae bacterium | reverse complement strand
TCGTTGCACGATCCATGTGTGTGAGCCCCCGGACGATTCAATGCCCATTCAGTGCTGTGATCCCAAGTCCAAAACATCCGCGTCTGAATCGGCGTAGCACCACTGGGCTGCAGCGTTGGCGAAGCATCATTTCCGCGTGCCAGATCGGAGCCCCCCACCTCACCGATCACTGCTCCCATGCCACAAGCGGCGCTCATCTGGATCATTTCACGACGATTGAGTGTGCTCATTTGGCTAATCTCCAAAGCGTTGCTGCCATGAATCAGTTCCAGCTTACTAATCTCTCGTGCCATCGTCACCCTGGGTTGGGATTAGTGCGATCGTTGCGTACTGTTTGGGGCGAGGATAACCAAGCAGACAAAGAGGCAGGTCCATATAACGGTATCAAATCTTGGCCCTTCACATCGCACATCGTTGCCAACAGAGGAACCTTCTTCAAAAAGAGATTCCACCAAGGAGAAACGGCGAGCGCCGAGCCAGGATACGAACATCAATCATCGTGCGACAGCTCTGCGAGCCTTCGCTACGCAATCAACGGTGCTGGCTTATCGCGGCTCAGACCAACTCTGAAATCGGTGTTCCCTCTGGAAGCAGAGGAATTGGTCGGCCGGCGTTGGTGAGGGTGTGGCGATTCAGGTCGATTTGCAGATGGCGATACATCGTGGCGAGCACATCGTTGGGTGACACCGGACGACTCGCGGGGACTTCGCCGTTCGCGTTGGAACTGCCGATGACTTGGCCAACTTTCAGACCACCACCAGCCAGCAGAATACTCATGAGCGAGCCCCAATGATCTCGCCCACCAGTGACATTGATTCGCGGAGTACGACCGAACTCACCCCACACGACCAACAGCACTTTGCGATCGAGTCCTCGTTCGTAGAGATCTGTAATCAGCGCCGACAGCAACTGATCCAGCGGTGGCCCCGAGATATCCATCCCGCGTGTGGGGCCATCGGAACCATCACTGGGGCGATTGTCGTTGACGATGTTTCGATGCCAGTCCCAGCAGAGCGAGTCAGGTGCCGTGTTGAGCGTGACGAAGGTGACTCCCGCTTCAACCAATCGTCGGGCCAACAAGCCCATCTGTCCCCAACGGTGTCGGCCATATCGGTCACGCGTCGCCAGCGATTCTTCGTTGAGGTCAAACGCTCGACATGCCGCGCCACTTGTCAGCATGTCGAAAGCCGATTGAGTGAAGCTATCGATCCCTTCCATCGCGCGAGTCGCATCTGCCTGACGCGCGAAACGATCCAGCCCTCGCAACAACGACCGTCGGTCTGCCACGCGAGACAAAGTAAAATCATCGGCCAGCTTTAAGCTCGATGCGGCATTGCGAACTTTGTCTGGCTGAAAGCTCTTCTGAAACGGATCTTGCATGATTGTGAACGGAGCATGTTGAGAACCGAGATGAGCGGCTCCCATCACGGTGGCGATCTCCGGATTGCGAGTCTGCTCTTCTGACAACAACACATAAGCCGGAACTCCCAAATTCACCGCTCCGCGAAACCGCGATGTGATTGCTCCGGATGAAGGATGAGTGCTGCGATTCGTCTCGCTGGGATATCCGGTGGAGCACCAATGGGCTCCGCTTAAATGGTCGTTCGTGGCATGTCTCACCGTGCGGATGATGGCCGCTCGATCGAGAGTCATCGCCGTCATCGGCAACTTTTCACAAAAGATGATCCCCGGCAACTTGGTTTGAATGGACGAGTAAGGCCCTCGAATCTCAACCGGTGCATGCGGCTTTGGATCGAACGTTTCAAATTGACTGGGACCTCCTCCCAACCAAATCTGAATCACCGCCGTATCGGCAGTCGATCGTCCTTGAGTCTCTGCGATCGCTTGCTGTCGCAGAATGTCGGCCAAAGAAAGTCCCGCTCCGCCAGCAAACAAACTGGACTGCAAGAAACGTCTGCGAGTGTTCGAGGCGGGAGCGTTCATCGTAGGCTTTCGATCGACAAGGCAGGGTTTCGGCTCAGCCGAAAAAGTGGACGCAGTCCAATGGGGCGGGGAAGAAATTGGCGGCGATCAACACGCACCACAATACATCGGCAGCCGTTGATGCTCCAATGCAGATTGTGGATTTGCACATCCGAAATCACGAGACCAGCCAGCCGATTTCGGACAATCGCGATTCTGCAGCATCAAACGCGGTGACTATCGGACGACACAACATCCTTTGCTTGCGGACTTAGTGCGGCAGCGTACAAGATGCGCAGCAGGCGGTATCAAAACTAACCCGAAGTGTCAGCGAGGGCGAATCCACGCAGATTTTCCTGAAGCCCTCACTCACGCTTCGGATTAGGAAAGCCGTTTTGAAACAGCTTCTTGCATTCCGATGCGGGCGGGCGTTTCTCATTTAAGGCAATCGTGCCACGAGCCTAAAATCGAAACTGCTGCGACACGACAACTCATCGAACATGGAGCACTCACATGCCCGACCCTCGCCGCGAATGGCTCCGACTTCTTTCGATTCCGATGGCGCTGATTTGTTTGTGCGTAGTCGCCTCAACCATTTTGGCCGAGGATGAAGCGACTGATGCGAAAGTCGCGGAGAAAGCGTTCCTCAGCGAAGTTCTGCCGCTGTTGAAGCAACATTGCTTTGAATGTCACAGCCATACGGCGGGAAAAGCGAAGGGCGGGTTGGTGCTCGATTCGCGAAGTGGTTGGGCGCAGGGTGGCGATTCGGGGCCAGCCGTATTTCCGGGGAAGGTCGATGAGAGCTTGCTGATCCAGGCGATTCGCTATCAAAAGTTCGAGATGCCTCCGAAAGGAAAACTTCCGAACGCGGCCATCGAAACATTAGAGCGTTGGGTGAAGAGCGGCGCGGTCGACCCTCGAAAGTCAGAAGCCACTAAGTCGCAATCGACGATCGATATCGCCGCTGGAAAAAATCATTGGGCGTTTCAGCCGGTCGTTGATCCCGTAACGCCTGCTGTAAGAGATGCGACATGGGCTCTCGATCCGCTCGATCGGTTTGTGTTGGCTCGGTTAGAGACGGCTGGGCTCCGTCCCGTGGCGGACGCTGATCGTTACACCTGGCTGCGGCGCGTGAGTCTTGATCTGACCGGTCTGCCGCCATTGCCTGTCGAGATTGAAGCGTTCGCGAAAGACGACTCGCCGCGAGCGTTTGAGACCGTCGTTGATCGACTGCTTCAGTCGCGAGCGTTTGGCGAACGGTGGGCTCGGCACTGGCTCGATCTGACCGGCTATGCCGACATGATCGGCACGTCGAACAACGTCTTTGCCGAGCATGCGTGGCGGTATCGCGATTACTTGATCGAGGCTTACCACAAAGACAAACCGTTCGATCGCTTCGTGCGCGAGCAGATCGCGGGCGACTTGTTGCCTGCTGCTTCGCCCCAAGAACGAGCCGAGAACATCACCGCGACCGGCTTCCTGATGGTCGGTGATGTCGAGATCGTCGAGCCCGACAAAGCGAAGATGGAAGCGGACCATGTCGACACGCAAGTCATCAAGATCGGCACCGCATTCCTCGGTATGACGCTCGGCTGCGTGCGCTGCCACGATCACAAGTTCGACCCGATCGGACTGCCGGATTACTACGGCATCGCGGGGATGCTTCGCAGCTCGCCGGCGACTCACAAGATTCCGTTCGGCGTGTGGAGCTTGCTCAATTCGACAGAACTCCCAGAGACACCCGAGCAAGTCGCGGCTCGACAGAAGCTCGAAGCGGAACATGCCGAGAAGCTCGCAGCGCTGAAGGCCGAGCGCGAGAAGTTTCAGGCTGAGAAGAAGGATGTTGAGAGCGCGATAAGTGGCCGAGTTGCTCCGCAACTCGGCGAGGAGTCGCGGAGCGACTCCTCCACAGACAAGGCCGCGCTCACCAAACGGCGCGACGAATTGAACGAGCAACTCAGAAAGCTTGGCCAACAGATTCAGCATGCCGAGTTCTTCTCGTCCAAAGTGCCGAAGGCGTTCGCGATGCACGACGGCGAGCAACCCGCCGACATGCCGATTTACATCCGGGGCAATCCGTACTCGCCGGGCGAAGTGGTGCCACGTGGCACCATCCGAGTGGCCTCGTGGGACAAGCTCCCGGCGATCCCGGCAGGGCAGAGCGGTCGCCTGCAACTCGCCGATTGGCTGGCCGACCGACGCAACCCGCTGACGTCGCGAGTCACCGTCAATCGCATCTGGCAGAAGTTGTTTGGAGAAGGGCTCGTTCGCAGCGTCGACTACTTCGGCACGCGCGGCGAGAAGCCATCGCATCCCGAGTTGCTCGACCATCTCGCGACGCGGTTCATGCAAAGCGGCTGGTCGCAGAAGCAACTGATCCGCGCGCTGGTTCTCAGTCGGGCCTATCGACTGAGCAGCACTAACGACGCAGCGGCCATGAAGGTCGATCCCGATAACCGGCTGTTGTGGCGGATGAATCGCCAGCGACTCGACGCCGAAGCTCTGCGTGACGGACTGTTGGCCATCAGCGGCGAATTGCAGTCGAGCCAAGGCGGCCCGGG
>CAIJTL010000761.1 GCA_903823545.1 uncultured Planctomycetaceae bacterium | reverse complement strand
GACCGCATAAATGCGGTCACTACGAGCGAGACTGACCTACTACCGAAACAGAAGTCCGACAGAAAGGAGTTGCTGGATCGCTCGCATTATTTGGTCGCTCCGATTGGAATGCTGATCGCTGGATTCGACGATCCACAAAGAAGTCCCCCGACGGGAAATCGATTTCGCTCTCGAACCAACCACTGCACTCACTCAGGAGACGACTTCATGGAAACAACGCCTCGCACTGATCGACGTTCCTTTTTGACGGTTGCCGCCGCTGCTGCTGCGACAGTCGTCGCGCGACAAGCTCTCGCTCGCGACTATAAAGAGCCAACTCGATATCCCGACCCGGACATCGTGACGCTCGATAAGCGGTTCAAGAAGTACGCACTCGGCAACACGCCGATCCAGCGGTTGTATCACAGCGATAAGATGCTCTGGGCTGAAGGACCAGCCTGGAACGGTGTCGGTCGCTACCTCTTGTGGAGCGATATTCCGAACGACCTCCAGATGCGCTGGCTCGAAGAAGACAACCACGTCAGCGTCTTCCGCAGCCCGGCCGGCAACAGCAACGGCAACACGTTCGACTTCCAAGGACGTCAGATTTCGTTCCAACACGGACCTCGTCGAGTCGTCCGCTACGAGCATGACGGCTCTGTGACGGTGCTCGCTGCGGAGTTCAACGGCAAGTCGCTGAACGCTCCGAACGACGGTGTCGTGCATCCGAACGGCGATATCTGGTTCACCGATCCCGGCTACGGCGGACTGATGAACTACGAAGGGACGAACGCCAAGACCGGCTCCGTGCAGCCCTTTCAAAAGGAAGCGGTCTATCGCATCGACGCTAAGACCGGAAAACTGCATCAGGTCACTGACGAGATTTTCAAACCCAACGGCGTCTGTTTCTCGCCCGACTACAAGAAGCTGTATGTCGCCGACACCGGTGCTTCGCACTACGACGACGCACCGAAGAATATCAAGGTGTGGGACATCGTTGACGAGAAGTCGTTGAAGAACGGTAAAGAGTTCGCGTCAATGAAGTTGGCCATGAAGGGTGATGACGGCAAGACGGTTGAGAAGGCGGGCTTCGCAGACGGCATTCGCTGCGACGTCGATGGCAACATCTGGGCGAGTGCTGGCTGGGTCGGAGCGGGCTACGACGGCGTTCATGTCTTCGAGCCGAAGGAAGGAACCCGCATCGGTCAAATCCTGCTTCCGGAGATTTGCAGCAACGTCTGCTTCGGCGGCACGAAGCGCAATCGCCTCTTCATGACCGGCAGCACGTCGTTGTACGCCGTTTACACCGAGACTCAAGGTGCTCACATCACGTAGAAGATGATTCAAAACTGAATTACCAACCCGAAGTGTTAGCGAGGGCGATGGGAAATCCAGCGTGAATCGCCCTCGCTGACGCGTCGGGTTAGTTTTGAAAACAACATCAAGGGAAGCAATATGGCAGGCTTTGATCACGGTCCCGCTCATCCGCAGGAAATTGAAGACCCGGTCGAGGTGGCTCGACGACTGAAGATCAGCCTCTGGCTGTTCGGCGTGTACTGCGCGTTTTACGCCGGTTTTGTTTTGCTGAATGCGTTCGCTCCGAAGGTGATGGAGATCACATTCGGCGGCGTGAACGTTGCCATCTGGTACGGCTTCACATTGATCGGTGGAGCGTTACTCATGTCACTGCTCTATGCGTGGCTGTGTCGCGAACGGACGTAGCGCAAGCTGCCAGATCGCCGATCACAAGCCCAGTTGTTCCCGCTCTGGCTCAAAACCAAAAAGCCGTCCGAGCAGATACCAACTCCACGAGATCACGCCGTGCTGCATCCCGAAACACTCGAAGCCTACCGCAAGATGACGCCGTCCGAACGGCTGAAGCTCACGCTGGAGATGACACGCAAGAATTTTCGTCGGCTGCTTGTGGGCTCACCGGAGATCGTCGCTCAACGGTTTGAGGTGTTGCGTCGGCAAAACGACGAACGGAATCGCAATATGTTGACTGGCATCGCGAGGACTCGCGAGCCATGAACTCCGACGAGCTGAATGCCCCATTTCGCGACTTCGTCGAGGTCTTTGAACGGCTGAGGATTCCATATGCGCTTATCGGCGGACTCGCTGTTGGAGTGCATGGCATACCGAGACCCACGCATGATTTGGACTTCACGATCGCCATTGATCGGTCACGTCTGCCGGAGTTCTTTCAGGCCGTAATCGACCTTGGGTACGATGTTCCGCAAGAATTCACCACTGGCAGGGTCGACGAGATCGCGGGAATGCCATTGGTGAAAGCTCGTCTGTGGGTTGAAGGGAAGACCATTGACGTCGATGTTTTCTTGGCGGAATCTCGTTTTCAGAAGTCGTTGATCCAGCGTCGCATTCAGACCGAAGTCGAAGGAATTACGGCATGGATCGTATCAGCGGAGGACCTCATTCTGTTGAAACTGCTTGCAGGACGGCCACGAGACTTTGGCGACATCCAAGACATCCTATTGGTCCAAGGGCCGCTCGACCAAACATACTTACAACATTGGGCCGATGAGTTGGGCGTTACACCTCAAATGGCAAAAGCATTTGAAGATTTCACGCGATAAAGGCCAACGATTTTTGGAGTGCGGTGTGTCAGTACCGCATTGAATTGTTCGGACTCTGCGAGCTTTGCGCCTCTGCGTGAGAGCTGATT
>CAIJTL010000760.1 GCA_903823545.1 uncultured Planctomycetaceae bacterium | reverse complement strand
AGACATGGACTTCACGCACTTCGCCGATCAGCCCCGTTTGAATCCATTCGTTCGTCAACCGCGAACCTTCTGACGCATGGCCTTGATTGCCCATCGAAGTCATGACCTTCGCGGCGCGAGCGGCCTTCGTGAGTTCACGGCATTCGTGAAGCGTGTGCGTGAGCGGCTTCTGCACGTAAACGTGTTTGCCCGCCTTGATCGCGGCCATCGCGGCGACCGCGTGAGTGTGATCCGGAGTCCCGACATTCACGGCGTCGATGTTCTTGGCTTCCTTGTCGAGCATCACTCGAAAATCTTTGTAACGTCGCGCGTTCGGATGCGCATTGAACGTCCCGGCCGCGCGAGTCTCATCGACGTCACACAACGCAACGTAGTTTGCTCCGAGTTTCGTCAGCGTGGCGATGTCTCCGCCACCCATGCCACCGCAGCCGATTCCAGCAATGTTGACTCGCTCGCTGGGAGGGATCTGCCCCTGACCTCCCAGCACGTGTCTTGGTACGATCGTAAAACTGAACGCTGTCGCGACTGAAGCAGAAAGAAATGCTCGGCGAGAAGAAGACGGTTTGTTAGCGGAAGTGTCGAGCTTCGTAGTCATGGCAACTCCTGATGCTTGGTGGTAGGAGAGTTTGAACAAAACTGCGGAACAGCCTGCACCGAATGATTTATTACTCAGCATGATAGGGGCGCTGATTCCTATGGCCATGAACAAGCTCGCGAGGCTGGCATGTGGAAGTGTTGAAATTAACGTTCGAGACTTATCATCCGACGTTCGCGAGAAACTGATTTTGTCCTTGTCCTTCATGACGGAGCTGTTGCATGTCATCAATCGTTTTCAATCGCCGTTGGCTACTGAGTTTGCTTTTCGGGTGCGCGTTGCTTCCAAGTGCCGTGGCATTGGGGCAGGAGAAGGAGAAAGGGATTGGTGATTTTCCGAAGCTGTCGGCGGAAAATGACTGGCCTTGGTGGCGCGGCCCATCACGGAATGGGATTGCTTCGGAAACTCCTGCTCCGACTCAGTTCAGCGAGACTGAAAATGTCGTTTGGAAAACTCAAGTGCCGGGGCGAGGACACTCTTCACCGACTGTTGTTGGAGATCGCGTTTACTTGGCGACTGCTGATGAGAAGACGCAGATTCATTCGGTACTGGCGTTCGATCGTAAGACCGGTCAGCAATTATGGAAGAAGGATGTCAGCACCGGTGGATTCCCCGCTAAGAACCATCCGAAGAACACAGAAGCAACTTCGACAGTTGCTTCTGATGGCGAGCGACTCTTCGCCAGCTTCTACAACCACGATTCTTTGCAAGCGACGACGTTGGATTTCGAGGGGAACATCCTTTGGCAGAAAAACGTTGGGCCATTTCATCCGAAGATGTATGAGTATGGCTACGCGCCGTCGCCATTGATCTATCGAGGCACTGTCATCTACGCCGCTGAATACGACGGCGACAGTTTCATTACGGCACTCGATCGCAAGACCGGTGACCAAAAATGGAAGACTTCGCGAGCCAAGAACATCACGTTTTCGTCGCCAGTCGTCACGCACATTGGCGGCAAGGACCAGATGCTGATCAGCGGCGCGAATCAAGTCGCGTCATACAACCCGAACACCGGTAAGCTGCTCTGGTCCACCCCTGGGACAACTGCCGCAACCTGTGGCACGATGGTTTGGGACGCCAACATTGTCTTTGCCAGCGGCGGGTATCCAAAAGCAGAAACGCTTGCTGTCACAGCCGACGGAAGCAAAGTGCTTTGGAAGAACGATCAAAAGTGCTACGAGCAATCACTGCTCGCGTGGAAGGGACACGTTTACGCGCTGACCGACAACGGCATCATGATTTGCTGGCGCGGTATCGACGGCAAAGAAATGTGGAAGCAACGACTTGCCGGTCCCGTGAGTGCCTCACCAGTTCTCGCTGGTGGCCACATTTACTGGGCAAACGAAATGGGAACGCTTTATGTGTTTAAGCCAACGCCCGAAAAGTTTGATCTCGTCGCCACCAATCAAATTGGCAACGACTCATTCCCCAGCCCCGCGATCTGTGGCGGTCAAATCTTCTTGAGAGTTGCCAATCGTGACGGCGGAAAGCGCCAAGAGATGCTGTATTGCTTCGGGAAGTAGAGATTGTTCTCAAGAGATCGGACGCTGCGAATAGGCTCCTCACTGATCGCTGAATGATTGGCTGACCTCAAATAAGGGCTGCTTGAGGAATAGACACGAGATGCATCTCAATTGAGCAAGAGTTTGAATTGATTTCGTTTGCTCGGTTGACATCCTGCATTTTCTCGCGGTTTTTCATCGCTTTTTCTGGCTGCGGGTGTCAGCAAAACAAACGGCCCCAAAATTGCGTCGGCGGAGGAGGTCGTCGAAAGCATTAATTAGGAGATCTCCATGTCAGAGGCTGCGTCCGCCTCTACTGGGGCCATCGTTTTGGAACTTCTTGATTCTGCGTCGGGAGTTCCACTTCAGACTTGGTCTTTCACTGAACAGCACCGAATACTCCTCGGTCGTGCTGAGGAGAGCGATGTCGTTATCGTGAATCCTTATGTCTCCCGATCCCACGCATACCTTATTCGGGATGAAAGCGGCTGGAAGGCTGAGTCGATCAGTTCTCAACAGCTTGTCGTTGCTGGAAAGCGTCAGCAATCGATCCGTCTCAGCGACGGTCTCATCTTTCGGCTAGGGACTCATGGTTGCGACCTGAAGTTCACCCAGCCAAAAACACCGGCCAACAAATTCAATTTCGCCGGAACGCTGATGTTCGACCCGGACATGTGCCCGCTTTTGCATCTCGACAAGGAGCAACTGCAACGTGAGGTCGATCAAATCGCTAACGACTCATATTTCCAAAACTTGAGCCAGGCGGTCAAGAACCTCCGCAGCAGGCCAGAAAAGAGTTAGAGTTAGTGATGATGCGGTTTCGAGTGGTGACATTTTCGAATCGCATTGTTGAATCATGAATTAAGAATAAGCAAAAACGAGCAGCTTGATATCACATCATTGAATTTGAGGAGATTGCTGGTGGCGAAGATCATTTCCATACATTCCTTTCGCGGTGGAACAGGAAAGTCCAACGTCACCGCCAATCTCGCAGGCTTGTTGGCACGAGCGGGACATCGAGTGGGTGTGATCGACACTGACATCCAGTCTCCGGGTATTCACGTCATCTTCGCGCTGAAACCTGCCGACGTCCGTTACGCGTTAAATGATTATCTCTGGGGGCTTTGCCCCATCGAGAAAACGGCTCACGATGTCACCTCGACTGTAGTTGGCGACTTTGATGAGACCGCCGAGCGACCTCGACTGTTTCTTATTCCGTCGAGTGTAAACACAGGCGAGATCGCGAAAATTCTGCGTGAGGGCTACGACATCGGCATGTTGAATGACGGCATTCACAATCTCATCACTGAGCTAAAGCTTGATTACTTGT
>CAIJTL010000759.1 GCA_903823545.1 uncultured Planctomycetaceae bacterium | reverse complement strand
GATTTGAGAATCGAGGAGGCAAGGGAAGTCATCGAAACTTTCATCATCATAATGTCAGCAAGCCAGTCACCATTTCAGGGCAACTTGGTGATGACGCTAGAGCCTACCAAGAGAATGCTGTGAAGCTCGCAATTCAGGAGTCCCGAAAATGAGTCTGAGTGCTCGCTATGTGAAAATTGTCGAGTGGTCCGACGAAGACCAGTGCTTTGTCGGCAGTTGCCCAAGTCTGTTTTACGGCGGTTGCCACGGACACGATCAGCAAGCTGTGTTCGCCGAGTTATGTGAGATCGTCGATGAATCAATTGAGCAACTTCAGCAAGCTGGAAAGACTTTACCACCGCCGACCGCTGGACGTGATCTCGCGAACTTGTTGGCCAGTGCGAGTTAAAGTTGTACGTCGCAATTGAAATCCCACTTTATGAATGAGGTTCATAATGCATAGACAATTCTGTGACGGCGTGAATCGTCGTGATTTGTTGAAGGTCGGTTGTGCGAGCACTCTGACCGGAATGTTTTCGTTACCGGATTTGCTGGCGAGTCGAGTACGAGCGGCTGAATCGAGAGACAAGTCGAAAGACGACGTATCGCTCATCGTCCTGTTTCTCAAAGGTGGTCTGAGCACGATTGACACGCTCGATTTGAAGCCGGACGCACCGCCTGAATTTCGAGGGGAGTTCAACCCGATCAACACGAATGTGGCGGGGACTCAGTTGTGCGAGCATCTCCCTCGTCTGGCTCAGCAGGCTGATAAATTCGCATTGCTCCGATCTTTGACACATCCGAACTCTGACCACGGCGGCGCAGACCACTACATGTTGACCGGCTACGCGCCGTTACCTGGTTTCAACCCGAATCTCGTTCCGAACAATCAGCGTCCGGCTCATGGTTCGATTGTGTCGAAAGTTCTCGGGCCGCGAGGTGCCGTCCCTCCGTATGTCTGTTTGCCAAAGATGCACCCGTCAGCAGGCTCTGCCTATCTCGGTTCTGTCGCAGCACCGTTTGTTGTCGAGGCCGATCCAAACGCTCCCAACTTCAGCGTCCCTGACCTTGTTCCGCCGGTAGTCGTCGATGGCACGCGTTTGAACGATCGCCGTGGACTCATGAAGCAAGTTGACCGTTTCCAGCAGACGAACGAAGTGGCGGCAAACAGCAAAGCTCGTGTAACGTCTGCATTCCGCGACAAGGCATTTGATCTGATCACATCACCCGCCACGAAAGCGGCTTTCGATATTCATTCGGAACCGGACAAATTGCGAGATGAGTACGGGCGACATTCGTTGGGACAAAGCCTGCTGATGGCTCGCCGGTTGATCGAAGCGGGAGTCCGCTGCGTGACCGTCGATCATTCCAACTGGGATACGCACAACGACAACTTCAGCGTGCTTCGCAAAGAGCTTCTTCCGCAACTCGATACCGGCCTGCCGATGTTACTGCAAGACCTCGCGGACCGTTCGATGTTGAGAAAGACATTGGTCGTTGTGATGGGTGAATTCGGTCGTACTCCGCGCGTCAATAACAACGCGGGGCGAGATCACTGGGGACCAGCCAACTGTATCTTGCTCGCCGGCGGTGGAATTGCAGGAGGGACCGTTGTCGGCGCGACAAACCCGAAGGGCGAGAAACCTGCGAGCGATCCACGCAGTCCAGAAGATCTGACGGCAACGATGTGTCACTGCTTGGGAATCGATCCAGAGCTTGAATTCCACACGCCGGAAGGACGCCCGGTCAAAGTGGTCAACAATGGGAAAGTCATCAAAGAGTTGTTGACGTAAGTGACTCAATCTTCAGTGAGCATGTCTCAGCGAGGTTCGTGGCAGCCTCAGCCGTGTGGCGTATTGTGTGCAAAAGAGAGTAACAAGATGTCGGTTCGCGATTGGGTTATGTTGCTGATCGGGTTTTCGTGGCTCATCAATCCGGCTTCTGTTTGGTCGGAATTTCCTGGAGCGGCCTACGTCTTTCCTGCTGGCGGACAGCGTGGGACAACGGTCGATGTTCGGATCGGCGGGCACTTCCTTTATGAGAAGTCCGAGCTCACGTTGATTGGGGTGGGAGTCACGGCTGGCTCGCACGTCGAACGAACGAAAACGTTGTGGCTGGAAGGACCAGTGATTCCTCAGCCCGCATCACAACAAAAAGAAGACTATCCGAAGGACTACTCCGCCCAATTCAAGATCGCAGCAGACGCTCAGCAAGGTCCATGCTTTTGGTATTGCGCAACGTCACAGGGCATTACACCGGGGATGAAGTTTGTCGTCGGTGACTTGCCGGAAGTGATTGAAGACGAATTGAACGGGAAGCGAGCCGCAACCCCGGTCACGCTGCCAGTCACCATCAACGGACGCATCTTCCCGCGTGAGGATGTTGACGATTGGTCGTTCATAGCCAAGAAGGGGCAAGTCATCACGTGCGAGGTCAACGCCGCGCGAATCGGTTCAGGATTGGATTCGCGACTGGAGGTTCTTGATCCACATGGTCGAGTCATCGCGGAGAACTCAGACGCGTTTGGGCTTGATTCGTTCGTCCGATTCACCGCACCAGAAGAGGGAACGTACCTCGTCCGAATTCACGACATTCGGTTTGAGGGTTTGCAGCATTACGTCTATCGACTGACGATCTCTTCGGGAGCATGGCTCGACCGCACGTATCCACTCGGTGGCCGCCGTGGGACAACAATTCCGCTCCAACTCTTCGGAGCGAATTTGCAAAGCGATCGCATCGAGTTTGTGGTTCCGCCTTCAGTCAGTGCATCCTCAGGTCCATCTTTCGCCGCAGTAACGATTCCGCCGGAAGGGGGGACTGCGATCGCTCGATTTGAAATCGACGACTTGCCCGAACAACTCGAAACAGAACCAAACGACGAGCCATCGCAAGCCAACAAAACCGAACTGCCTGGCGTTCTCAACGGACGCATCGAGCGTCCGGGCGACACCGATCATTGGGGTTTCGTCGGCAAGAAAGGGGAAGCGTGGCATTTCGATCTTCGTGCGAGTCGGCTCGGTTCGTCGCTTGATGGAGTGTTGACGTTGCTCGACGAGAAAGGGCAACAGATCGCAACCGCTGATGACTTGGCCAACGGACAAACCGACGCCGTCTTCACGGCGACGCTGCCAGCAGATGGCAACTATACGTTGAAAGTCGAAGACCGGATCAGTTCTCGCAGTGACGCGAATTTCGCATATCGCGTGCGGATCACTCGAGCAGCCGACGCGGCCTTGCGGCTGACAACTCCTCTCGATGCGGTCACCATCCTGCGCGGTGGTGAATTGCGAGTCAAAATTCTGGCCGAGCGACCACAGAGTTTTTCCGATGAAATCGAATTGAACATC
>CAIJTL010000758.1 GCA_903823545.1 uncultured Planctomycetaceae bacterium | reverse complement strand
TGATCTCGTGACGACCGAAGTCTCACGACTTCGGTAACAAAAAGCCTCTTTCTCCGTGTCTTCCGTGTCCCAATAGCGCAACTTCAAAACTCACGCTTCGGGTTAGTAACGAAGTTTCGAAACAGCTTCGAGAAATAATCGCGCTCGGCAGACTTCCGATGTCTCAAAGACATCGGAAGTCTTGGCACGTGCTAACGCGCAGTTATTTCTTGGGATGCGTACTACTTGAGTTGAGGCGCTAGCCGCAGTTTGCGTTCATCGATCTGCAGCTAGCACAACAGTTCGAGATCGTGGGTGTCGCAGTCGATAGTGTCGTTGCCGCTACCACCGACGATGCTGTTGTCGCTGCTTCCGGCGTCAGCCGGCACGAAGACCAGACCGCTGCGATTACTCGAAGTCGAACACGGTCGAGAACGCTTCGTTGATCGTTTCGATCGTCGCGAGCACATCGCCGGTGTCTTTCACTCCGGTTCCTCCGCGAGCGACTCCGCCTCGGCCACCGAGGCCGGTGTCGGTGTCTTCTTCGCCGAAGAGTTGATCCGTTCCGAGGCCACCGATGAGGGTGTCGTTGCCGGTACCGCCTCGGATCGTGTCGTTGCCGATGCCACCGAGGAGCGTGTCGTTGCCGGCGTCGCCGTGCAGGGAGTCGTTGCCGGCGTTGCCCAGGACCACGTCATCGCCGTCGTTACCAAAGAGGATGTCGTTGCCGGAGTCGCCGTCGAGGCTGTCGTTGCCAATGCCGCCTCGCAGATTATTGGCGGCGGCGTTACCGAGGATTTCATCGTTGCCGCTGCCGCCGATGACGTTCTCGAAGTTGCCGGAGAGTTTCGTCGTCCCGGTCGCGCTCGTGTTGACCGTGCGATTCGTGTGGGTCGCCAGATTCACTTCGAGGATCAAGTCCACGTTCAGATTGCTCGTCACGCTGCTGAAGTCGAGCGTGTCGATGCCCGTGCCATTTCCAGACAACTCCGTGAGCGTGTCGGTTTCGACGGTGTTGGTGTCGGCGAATAAGTAGACATCGTTGCCGAGTCCACCGAGTTGACGGTCATTGCCGCGTCCGCCGGTGATGGAATCGTTGCCCGCGTTGCCGGTGAGAGAGTCATCACCGTCGTCGCCATTGAGCCGATCATTGCCGGAGCCGCCGAGAGCCGTGTCGTTGCCCGATCCGCCGTTGAAGGTGATTCCGATCGTCGTGAAGGTGATCGCGCTGGCGTTGAGCGTGTCGTTCCCCTCGTTGCCGTTCACGACGATTCGGCCGGTGAACCTTTTCGTCGCGGGGGTTCCGGCGGTGTTGAGCGACGTGTCGAGAATGACGGTGTCCCTCGCAGTGCCGCCGTTGATGGTCAGCGTGCCGACTTCTTCGACGGCGGTGGAGAAGAGATCAACGGCCCCTCGGCGAGCGACGAGGTTGTTGCCGACGCGGAGTACCGTGACGGTGTTGTCCGAGTTGATGGCGTCGATCGTGCGATCGACGAACTCATTGGTCACGTTGATCGTGATCGGGCCGGTCTGAGCGGCGGTGCTGCTGAAGCCGCCGTTGGCGTCGGTCGCTCTAATCGTCAGCGTGTATTTGGCGAGCGTCTCGAAGTCGATCTTCGTGGCGTCGTTGACTCGGATGACGCCGCTGTTGTCGATCTTGAAGGCGTTGTTCGTGTTGCCGGAGAGAATCGAGTACGCGGTGATCGCGGCCCCTTCGGGATCAGCGGCCTGAACTTGTCCGACCTCCGTATTGTTCGTCGTGATTTCCGAGACGCTGAAGGTCGCGGCGGTGACTCGTGGGGGATCGTTGACGGCGGTGACAGTCAGGACGAACGATGTCGAAGTGGCCACATTGCTGCTGTCGGTCGCGGTGACGGTGATGGTCGTCGAGCCGAACTTGTCGAGGGCCGGTTTCAACTGGATCGTCCGCGCACCGAGGCTGCCGCCGAGCACGATGTTGCTCGATGAGTTCGGGACCAAATCGGTGTTCGACGACGTGGCCGTTACGATGATGCCATTCAAGTTCACCAGCGCGTCGTCGATGTCAGTGACGGTGAACTTGATCGCGGCGGTTGGTGTGTCTTCGTTGGTGGTGACGTTGGCGATGGTGCTGACCGTCGGCCCGCCGTCGTTGACCGGGTTGACGGTGACGTTGATCGTTTGCGTCAGCAGGTTCACATTCGGAGCGGTGCCGCTGCCGTTGTCGGTGACGGTGAACTGGATCGTTCCCGTCCCGAAGAGATTGGCGACAGTTCGATAGGTCAGGGCTTGTAGCTCGGCAGCGGTCACGGTGTTTCCGACCACGACCGCAGCCCCACCGCTCTTGAACAGTCGCAGGAACGTCGGGATGGCGGTGATTCTGTAGGTCAGCGTTTGCGACGACTCGTTGGCGGGACCGGGGGCATAGGTCACGCCGTTCAGACCGAGCGACACTGATGAGTTTGTCGCGCTGTCTTCCTCGACGGTGATCGTCGGCAACGAACCGGTGGAACGGAGCGGGACATCGTTGATGGCGCTGACCGTGATGGTGAAGGTGGTTGTAAAGGTGTCGATGCCGCCGCCGGTGGTTCCGCCGTTGTCTTTGAGTTGGACGGTGACGGTGGCAGAGCCGCTGGCGTTCGTCGCGGGAGTGAACGTCAAGTTGCCGTTCGCAGCGATGTCGGGTTGTTGGCTGAAGAGCGAGTTGTTGTTGTTCGTCACCGTGAAGGTGACAGTCTGGCCCGATTCGCCGGCTCCCGCGCTGATCGACTTGGCCCAGGCGGTGATGGTTTGCGCGGCGGCGTCTTCGTTGACGGTCGAGTTGGCTCCCTTGGTGAAGCTCGGAGCTTTGTTCAAGCCCGTGAGTTGGATCGTGAAGGTCTGAGCCGCGCTGGTATCGACTCCGCCGTTGGCAGTGCCGCCGTTGTCTTGCAGTCGAACGGTGACAGTGACCGTTCCGGTAGCTCCCGGTTTGGGAATAAACGTGAGCGTTCCGTTGTCTGCGATGGCGGGAGCCACGTTGAACAGTCCCGCGTTGGCGCTGGAGATGGTGACGAGGAAGTCGAGTGCTTGGCCGCCGTTGGAGCCGTCGTTGATGTTGGTCGCCCAGCCGGAGATGGTCTGCACCGCTCCGTCGCCGGGTCGGACGACGTTCGGTCCCTTGGTGAAGCTGGGGGCGACGTTCTTGTTGGAAACGGTGATTTGGAAGATATCGGAGGTTTCGAGGCTCAGCAGATCGGAGGCGCTCACGGACACCGCAAATGAGCCGAGATCACCCGATTGCGGAGTGCCTGAGAAGCTGCGTGTATTGGCATCGAAGCTGAGCCAGTCTGGCAGAGGTGCCAGGAAAATGGCTCCTTCGTCATCGAAGAATTGAGCGGCAACGTAAGTCAGCGAGTCGCCGTCGGTGTCGGTGAAGGTATTGGCAGCGATGGTGAAGGAGAACGGGGCGCCGACAATCGCCGTTTGGTCGGCGATCGGGTTTGTCAGCGTTGGCGGCTGATTGACCCGCTACAAAAACAGCAAATGCACCGAGCCGGGAGCATCGGCAGGTAGAATCGCACCAACACCAAGGTCGGTCACGCCGTCCCCATTCAGATCGCCGACCGAAGCCACGGAACTTCCGAAGTATTTTGAGTCGGACAGAGCCGGGCC
>CAIJTL010000757.1 GCA_903823545.1 uncultured Planctomycetaceae bacterium | reverse complement strand
GCGGCCGTTGAAGCTCGCCTCCACGCTGCCACCGAAGCTCAGCACCCAGCGCACGACCTCGCGCAGGTGCTCGTCAGTGATCGGCGAAGGTGACGAAACATTGGCGGGACTCGCCGCGACACCTGTCTCGCGGCGCTTGATCTCGACGACTTCTTGGCCGAAGCGTTTGAGCGTGATTTTGTCGCCGACGACTTCGTACTCGTCGGCGTTGGCTCCGGTGAGCACGACCTCGACCTGACCCGAACGGACTCGCACGGAGTTCTTGCCGAAGGTCAGCGTCCGCTCTTGCTCCGGCTGAGCCAACTGGACGATTTTGACTTCGAGGCCCGGTTCGGGGGACGTGATGACCAGCTCGGCACTGTCGCTGATTTTGATGACGATCGCGGCGGCGAGTGCGAAGAGAAACGCGGCGACGATCCAACGTAGGTCAGGCTTTCTAGCCTGACCCGATGGGGCCGTTGCGCGATCCGAAGGGGTCGTCTTTGGGGGCTTGGGTTCGGATTTTTTGGGGGCGGTTTTTTGAGGGGTGGGGATTGGTGAAGCGTTCGGGTCAGGCTGGAAAGCCTGACCTACGAGGGCTGCCTCAAACTCCCCCGCCGTTTGGTAGCGGGTCGATGGCTCGCGGGACATGGCTTTTCGGCACGCGGCGGCAAGGTCGGCATCAACGTCGGGACGCAGGGATTCCACCGGCGGCGGAGTTTTCGTGGCGATGTCCACCAGCACTCGCGTCATCGGGCCTTCAAACGGCAGGCGGCCGGTCAGCATTTGATACAGCAAGACGCCCAAGCTGTAGACGTCGCTGCGCTCGTCGCCGCCGCTCGCGCCGAGTTGAATTTGTTCGGGAGCCATGTAGGCCGGCGTGCCGACCAGCGAACCGGATTGCGTCAACTGCGTGTCGGTCTGCGCCAGCCGAGCTAATCCGAAATCCATCAGCAACGGCTCGCCCCGTTCGTCGATCATCACGTTCGAGGCTTTGATGTCTCGATGCCGAATGCGCACCGCGTGGATCGCCTGCAATGCCGACGCCAGCTTGCGAGTCAGTTCGACCGCATCACGCAGCGAGACCGTGCGGTGTTCCATCCAGGCGGACAACGACATCCCCTCGACCAGCGGCATGGTGATGAAGTGCTGGCCGTCGAGCTGACCGACATCGTAGATCGGACAAATGTTCGGATGCCGAATCGCTCCCGCAGCGCGAGCCTCGTTCAAGAACCGCTGCAAGATGACCGGATCGTTGACCAACTCGCCACGCGGAATCTTCAGCGCGACGATCCGATCCAACTGCGTGTCGCGCGCTTCATAGACCGCTCCCATGCCCCCCGACCCGACCATTCGCCGGACTTCGTAGCGACCGAACTGCTTGCCAGTCAGCAACCCGATGCGTCTCGCAGCCAGCACGGCGGAGGTTTCGGACTTGGCCGGAAAACTGGTGGTTGCCGGCAAGTCGATCTCATCACCCACCTGCGGCGGCTTGATCGTGAGCAGAGTCGCTTCGTTGCCTCCCGCCTTGGCGGTTGAGGCGTCTCCTTTCTCGGCGACGGCGGTGGCTCGCAAACGGTCGAGGTCCACGGCGTCGGCGAACTGCGGAAACCGCTGCCGCAATTCGTCCCGCGTTGGTGAATCTTCCAGACAGAACCGCGTCAGGCACTCGGCATCGAGCAGCTCTTGAATCGCAGCCGGTTGCTCGGTGAGTTCCGGCCAGTCGGGAAGGTATTGCTCCAACAGCCGATGCTCGCCGCGCTCCCAGCGATGCTCCTGGTCGATCCGCAGTAACTCGATCAACAATCGCAAGCGGAGAGGATCGCCGACATCCGACAGGAACGGCTCGATCGCCGGATTCCGCGTCTGC
>CAIJTL010000756.1 GCA_903823545.1 uncultured Planctomycetaceae bacterium | reverse complement strand
CGAATCTGCGAGGGTTCATCACGTATGCGAAAACCGGTGCTCCGAATTCACGCAGCACTCAGCTCTTCATTAACTACGCGGACAACAGCCGCCTCGACTCTCAGGGCTTCACACCATTCGGACAAGTCATTGAGGGAATGGATGTTGTCGAAAAGATCAACGCCAAGCATCGCGAAGAGCCACAGCAGGATCAGATCAACGCTCGTGGCAACGAATACCTCAACGAGAAATTCCCAGACCTGGATTACATCAAGAAGGCCACTTTCGTTGATTCCAACGCAGCACCAACTGAATCGGCGAAGAGCGCGGACGAGGCAAAATAAGGCTGAGCTTTCCTCAACGTAGCCCTGTCGCTCCGCGACAGGAGAGCCGTAGCTGGCTTTCGCGGATTAATCGATCGGCACTCCTGTCGCGGAGCGACAGAGTTCCTTGGTGCCGACAAGCTCCCACTAGCCAACGACTGCTTCAGCGATAAATCGCTGTCCGGCTGTGATTTTCGAAGCCCGGTACACTTCGATGTATCGGGTTTTTTCGTTTGATCTTCCGCCGTCCAACAGACGCTCGCTGGCGAATTTTGCGCGACCCGTCCAATCGTTCTTTCCGCTTCCTGTGGAGCAATCGGCACAATCGAACCGATAAGTTCGAGGAGTGTGCCTGCATTGCGCTGGGGGGATTGTCGCGTGGTCTGACGGCCATGAGTCGATGACCGGCAAGCAATGCCGCAAGGGGGGAACGACTATGTTGCTGCGCCGATCATGGATCGCCGCGGGAGTGCTTGCGGTGTGGATGGGCTCTGCGTTGGCTTGGGCTCAGCCGCCGACGGGGGATTCGTCAGCCGCACCGCAAAACCCGACGGACAATTCGTCTTACTACTTTGACGACGGCGATGGCTTCGCCGATGGCCTGGAACTTGGACCCCAGTTCCGAGTTCAAGCGGACTACGTTTTCTTTACGCGACAAAATCGCGCGAAGGACGATCCGGTCCTGAATGGCCCCGACATCTTCAGCCAACGCGATACGAAGTTTGATTACAACTCCGGCTATCGCCTTTCTGCCTCGTTCATGAACGACGACTACGAATTTGAAGGTTCATTCTTTCAATTGCGAGGTCTAGGCGGATCGCAGTCTGGCTCATTTGCGACATCGGTCCTGTTTGACGGACCTGATGGCTACGCGGCAGCCACTCCGACGGCGCAAGCTGTGGTGGGACCAAATCCCAATACGTTCTCGCAGAGCACGATGTTCGCGTCGCTCAATACGGCGGCGAACTTTTCTTCGGTCACAGCGGCAAATAACGAGACCAACGAGTTGGAGTTTCTCGATCCCGGTGCCACTTACAAGATGCAGTACAACTCGGACTTGCAAGATTTCGACTTCAACATGAAGGGGCGACATCAACGAGGTCAATTGCTGCGATTCGGCTTCGGCTATCGCAACATTCAGCTTCGCGAGAATGCCTCAGTTTCCATGCGCGGGACTTTCAACACAGCCGATACCGACGGCGACGAAGTGGGTATCAACAACGATCCGAACGACGGGCTGTCGAATGCGGCACTCACCGGTTCGGGGCTGACGTTGATCAGCGGAGCGGGAGGTTTCTCAGAAAATACACCACCAACTCCGGCGGATGTGCTGCTCTTCACGAACACGACTCGTGCGTCCAACCAATTGAACGGCATTCAAGCAACGGCTGATTTCTGTTTCTTGGAAACCGATTATTTTTCTTTGGGAGCGTTTGCGAAGGCTGGTGTGTTTCACAACTACGCTCGTGGTTCGGTGACGGAGACCTACCAAGATTTGCAGAATGGTCTGTCGAAGTACCGCCGAACGTTCTCCGATTCGAAAGATCGAGTCGCGTTCGCCGGGAACCTTGGCGTTACCGGCACGTTCATCGTGCATGAAAGCGTGCGGCTCTTTTCGTCTTACGAAGTGATGTACCTCAGCGGCATCGCGCTCGCGCCTGATCAAGCCGGTGGCATCCAAACGGATATCAACAACACAAAATCCCTCGACCTGCGGTCGCACGGCTCAGCCCTGTACCACGGCGGCCGAATCGGGATCGAATTTCTGTTCCCGTGAGATCGGTCGCACTCCTGACTCGTTTAGGGAAAAGACTCATGCTTTTTCGTCAGTCCAGAATCGCAGCCGCATTCCTGAGCGTTTGCTTGAGCACTGCGTTGGCCGCCGCTCAATCACCAGCACCCGCGCCGCCACCGCCGCAGACCCCGACAACGCCTGCTGGTTACCCGGTTCCGTATTCGGCCCCCGGCTACGCTGTCGAACAATCGTTTGAAGAAGAGCAAAACCTCGAACGCCAATTTCGAGTCCAAGCCGACGCGCTCTACTTCACACGCAATAACCGCTCGAAAGACACCCCGGTCATTGAGGGCCCAGATTCCTTCCGCTTCAACACTCTCGACTTCGACTATCAAGCTGGAACCCGCTTGTCGGTTGGCTACTTCGAAGACGACTACGAATTCGACGGCTCATTCACCACGCTGGGGAATTGGGCCACCGGCCAGAATGGGACGCTG
>CAIJTL010000755.1 GCA_903823545.1 uncultured Planctomycetaceae bacterium | reverse complement strand
CCCGAAGAAATATTGGGATCTTTACGATCGAGCGAAGCTACCGACGCTGAATCCCGCACGCCCGATCGGAGCGCCGGACATCGCGTTTCAAGATGGTCGCGAACTTCGCGGTGTGCCGCCGAATCAAGTGACGTTCACCGACGCTCAAGTCGCCGAGATTCGACACGGCTACTTCGCCAACATCAGTTGCCTCGACGCGCAGTTCGGGAAAGTGCTCGATGAACTCGATCGACTGAAGTTGGCCGACCGCACGGTGATCGTCTTCTGCGGCGATCACGGCTATCACCTCGGCGAACATGCTCAATGGGCGAAGACCTCCAACTTTGAATACGACGCCCGAGTGCCGCTGATGATCGCCACGCCGAAATCCACAAATGCCGGACAACGTACTTCGTCGCTCGTCGAACTGCTTGATCTCTTCCCGACACTCGTCGACCTCTGCGGACTGCCTCGCCCGGCTGGCCTCGAAGGAACCAGCCTGCTTCCCGTACTCAAAGACATCACAAAAACAGTGAAGCCCGCCGCGTTCACTCAACACCCGCGCCCACCGTACTTCGACCGCGAACCGAGTGGCGAGCCGACCGCAATGGGCGTCAGCATCCGCACCGCCCACGTCCGCTACACCGAGTGGCGAGACTGGAAAACAAAGAAGACTGTCGCCCGCGAACTCTACGACGCACACCAAGACCCAGCGGAACTCCGCAACGCGATTGATGCGTCAGCATTGTCCGAGCCTCAACGCGAAGCCGAGCAAATGTTGCGACGACAGTTTCCGTTGCCACATTAAATATCGCAGGCATTCATGGACTCACGTAAGGACATACTTAAGGAAGGATCAAGTAGAAATGGGAATCACTAGAGTCGGTTGCAGTCTTGATGATGACTATCCCGTTGTGGACTGGAGTTGCCATGCATCAATGGCGGACTTGTGGCTTGAAATCGATGACCGATACCGAGCAGGTGAGCCATTCGACAACTTGCTTAGTCAGATTAGTTATCAACTTGAACTGAATTGCCGTTGGCCGCGGGTTGACTGCATCGCGATGGTTCCTGGGCTAGCCGTTTCATCTCGCTCAAAAGTCGTGTTAGAGAATATGGGAATATCTGGGATGCAATTTCTTGAATTTCAAGTCAACGGCGAATCGTTCTTCATGTTCTTGACTGCGCGGCGGGTAGATTGCCTTGATCGGGAACGTTCTGAACTAGAATTCTTTCGTTCGTCCCCAGAGCATGTCAAAGAGGTTGTTCGCTATGTTTTTATTGAAGAGCGATTGTCGCCATGCGATGTCTTCACCGTACCCGAATTAAGTGATGGTATGTTTCCATGGGCACAGGAGATTTTCTTTACTGCACTAGCTCGGAATACGATTGAAAAGGCTGGATTAATAGGATTTCACTTCAAGGAGCTACCGGCCTAAACGTGATGTTGCGTTATTGGAGAATGCGTCGTTTCCACAAGGAGTGAAAGCTATGGCCGCCAAACCTAATACCATCGACGAATACCTCGCTGCCGTCAGCGATGAGCAGCGAGCTGCGTTGGAGAAACTTCGTAAGACCATTCGGGCCGCCGCGCCAAAGGCGGAGGAGTGCATCAACTATGGGATGGCGGCGTTCCGGCTCAATGGGAAGAACTTGGTGGGGATGGGGGCGACTGCGAAGCACTGTGCCTTTTATCTGATGAGCGGTTCCACGGTGG
>CAIJTL010000754.1 GCA_903823545.1 uncultured Planctomycetaceae bacterium | reverse complement strand
GCGGGCCAGAAGGTGCTGATCCTGCCCAACGCCGCAAGCCTGAGCGACGCGCAAGCCGCAGCCATTCGCGAGTTCGTAAGGAACGGCGGCGGGCTCGTGGCATCGCTCGATACGTCGCTCTGCAACGAGTTTGGCGACCCGCGTCCCGATTTCGCGTTGGCCGATGTGTTTGGAGTTCATCACAGCGGACTGACAAGACCTGCAACCAAACCGGCGGCGACAGACGGCGCCGCTCAGCCCGCTGCTGCAACTCGCCCCGATCTCGACATCAACTTCGCGAGGAATCTGGATGACGACTATTGGCTGAAGCGAAAAAATGTCTTCGCACTGCGAGTGCCGGCTGACAGCGTGCTCTCGAGCGACAAGCTGCGCGAGTTGATTGGTCGCGAGTCCGTGACCTTCAAAGGACCGCTGCTCAATACTCGGGTCAGTGAGAGCATCTCGATCGCGGCACAAGCGACTCCGCACGCCACGCCAGATGCCGCGCCCACTCCAGCCATTGTGACACGACAATTCGGCAAGGGCCGAGTGGTCTACTTCGCCGCGGGCCTCGATCACGCGTACTACAGCTATGCCTATCCCTATCAGCGCGTGCTGCTTGCCAACGCGATTCGCTGGGCGGCCAACAGCTCTCCACCCGTTGAAGTCGAAGCTCCGCGCTGCGTGCATTCCACCGTCTTTCGGCAGGAGAAAGACGGCCGGACGAGACTGCTCGTGCATCTCTACAACGACGTCAACACCACGGCGTTTCACGGTCTACCCAACGACGATGTCCCGCTCCGCGAAGAGACGCTGCCAATTCACGACATCCGCCTAAAGCTGCACGGTTACCGAATTCAACAGGCCAAACAACAACCCGAAGACCGCTCATTGTCGCTGGCCGTTGAGGGAACATCGACCAGCATCACCGTGCCGCGCCTCGAAGTTCATTCCGTAATCGTGCTCGATTTGGAGCAAGGAAACTGAGGGGCCAAATCGGCGTGCCGCGGGGGTCAATCATTCCAGCCCAGCAAGCGGCGAATTCCTTCCCACGGTTGGATGTAGGTCAAGAACGGCAGCCCATCAACGGTTGCCTCGCGTCGGCCGGTGACGCCGTCGACGGCGGGGCCATTCGCTACGATGTGCTCGAGCCATGCTTGCTGCCTCGCTTGCGACCAAGGCTCCAAGACATCGACTCGATCACTGAGCAAACAGGTCGCCGCAGCGAGCGCCATAGCTCCCCAATTACTCGTTCCCGCGACAATGTTGAAATCGCAGGCGATGCGACAGGGGACTCGGCCAGCCTGCTCGCCGGAAAGTCGTCGCCGCAACTCCGACCACGGAATGGCCCCCATGCCGATCTCGTTGCCACCGTCACCGACACCAATCGTGTGGGCGTCTGGCCGGAAGTCCGGCAACCGCTCGAAAAGCAAATGCAATGGAGCGGTGTGTGCGTCAATGCACACACCGCGCATGTTGTGACATCGATTGTGGTGCTCCTCACTCACATCGAAGCCAATGTCAGCTGACTCCGGCGTGTGACTTGGGCCGACTCGTTCGACGGCGATCAGATGGGTCAGATCCCAAGCGAAATCGGATTGCAAGAATTCGTCGCACCAATCATCCGCCTTCAATGGAGCCACGAAGAGTCGATCGAGTGGGAAATCAATTCCGCTGGCAGCCGCTCGAAGTGTCGCGGCACATGGTCCGTCCGTGATGACCGCCGTATCCACACCCATCTCTTGAAGACAATGCGCGAGGAACAGGCTCCCGGACGGCCCATCTGTTTCGGCGCTTGGCGGCTGGGCGTGTGGAATAAAAAAGCCGGTCACGATCGCAACTCGTCGTCCAAAATGAGCGAGGTCAGCCGCTGCCGCAGCCAATTGACCATGCCCCAACCGCACCGCCGCCGACGCAGCTTGCCCGACTTCAAGAGGCTCGCTACTGACGAGTCCTCTTCGAGCGGGATCGCGATGAATGAACCGCTCAAACTCATCAAGTAACGCGGCCTGCTCGACCGATATTTCGGGCCTCGCCGCCATTCTTTGCCTCCGTCAATTCGTGGCACCAGCACTTCTTAGTCGCAACGTGCTTCATCACGGAGTGAGCATCGAGAGACCACACGGAATTGAAAAGGGCGACAACTGAGAAAACCAGAAGCCACTGACGTAATTCTTACTGACGGTCCGAGCAAAATCGTTCCCAGCGCTGGGAATCAGTTTTTGACAGCGATCTTGAAGTTGAGAAATCCTCCTCATTGAAACTACCATGAGGTTGCCGGGGATTGGGGCGGTCGCAACAATCCGCCACCTTCTTAGCCTTGCCCTCCGACTGCGCGGAAATTGCGTGGTCTGTTCTAAGCATTTGAAGAGACATGGCTGAACAAAAACTGTCGACGGCTGAAATTCTGGCCAAACTCAGAGCATCAAAACCAAGCACAAGTGCTGACGCAACCGCTGCGCCTGTTGCTGAGTCTGCATCCGCGCCAGTCGCAGAGGCGATCGCCGTTTCTGCGGTTGAGGCACCGGCCCCGAAAGCCTCGCCAGCCGCAAAGCCAGGATCGCCTGCGGATGTCTTGGCTGCGATTCGAGCCCAAGCGGCGGCAAAAGGCGGTTCGGCGCCTGCTGCGAAGCCAGCGACTCCGAAACCGGGTGCAACCAGCGATATTCTCGCGGCAATCCGGGCTGGCAAGGGTGGTGCTGCGGCATCCGAAGTGAATGCTTCAGCCCCTAAGGCCACGCCAGCAAAGTCGGTTGCGGCAGCTTCGAGCGGAGCCCCGAAGCCTTCTGTTGAAGAAATGCTGAAAGCGGTGCGTGGCGGTGCTGCGAGCGTTGCTCCAATGGGCGAGTCGGCGAAGCCAGTGCTTCCTCCGCTGCCTGTAAAGCCAGTTGCGGCAAAAGACAAGAAGGTGGCAATTGAGCGACGTTCTTTCGTTGCTATTTGCTTTTCACCACTGGTGATTGCGTTCGGTTCGATGGCTGCGACGAGCTTGTTGTGGGTGCTCGATCTGGCTCGCTTTATGTTTCCGAACGTGCTGGTTGAGCCGCCGACGAAATTTAAGATCGGTTCACTCAGCGACTATCCGCTCGGAACGGTGAGTACTAAGTGGTTGGCTGCACGCGGTATCTGGATCGTGCATACGGATCAATACAAGGGAAAGAACCTGATTTATGCCCTCGCGTCGGTTTGTACCCATCTTGGGTGTACTCCGAATTGGCTTGAGGGGGAGCAGAAATACAAATGCCCGTGTCACGGATCGGGTTTTTACGTGACGGGAATTAACTTCGAGGGTCCGGCTCCGCGGCCGCTTGAGCGGGTCGGTATTCGCGTGGCACCGGATGGGATGCTCGAAGTTGATAAGAGTGTGAAATTCCAGGAAGAAATGGGGCAGTGGCAAGACCCGAATTCATTCGTGGATGCCACGCTGGCCTAAGTGTTCGCCGATCGGTGAAATCGGCAACGGACAATTGAGTTCAGAAAACAGGACATCCGCAGTCTGTGAGGCTGTGGATGTCTGACATTGGAAAGTCAGCATCCATGTCGGTCGGTGATTACATTCGCGATTCGCAGATTTGGAAGAGCATCTTCCGGCATCCGGCTCCGTACGATCGCCGCAATCGCGTGGTCGTGATGCTCACCAACTTCTTCTTGCACCTGCATCCGGTTTCGATCAAGCAGCAGGGTATCGCCCTCTCCTATACGTGGTGTATGGGTGGGGTCACTTTCTTCCTGTTTCTAGTCGAAGCGATCACCGGCGTGCTGTTGATGTTTTATTATCGCCCTACGCTTGAATGGGCATTTAACGACATTTTGGCACTCCGCGATGTGACGACACTTGGAATCATGCGCGAGATTCATCGCTGGGGTGCTCACGCGATGGTGATCACTGTTTGGCTCCACATGTATCGCGTGTTTCTCACCGGAAGCTATAAGCCGCCGCGTGAGTTCAACTGGGTTGTCGGTGTGATCTTGCTGAAGTTGACGTTGCTTCTCTCGTTTACGGGCTACTTGTTGCCGTGGGATCAGTTGGCTATTTGGGCCATCACCGTCGGTTCGAATATGGCGCGTGCAACTCCAGTATTGGGGCATGAAGGCCCAGGGTTCCAGTTTTTGAATCTTGGCGGATATGACCTGATTACGAATGCGAGTGACGCGAGATTCTTGTTGCTTGGGAGTCGATTCGTCGGAGAAGAGACCCTCAACCGATTTTACATTTTGCACTGCGTGGCGATTCCGTTGGTGGTTTCGGGATTGATTGCCATTCACTTCTGGC
>CAIJTL010000753.1 GCA_903823545.1 uncultured Planctomycetaceae bacterium | reverse complement strand
GAGGTCGGCATGGACGTGAAAGACTTTCATATCGCGATGAAGCACGCCGTGCGACAAGACCCTGACATCATGCTCGTGGGAGAAATGCGCGATCAAGAATCATTCGGCACCGCGATCCACGCTGCCGAAACCGGGCACTTGGTCTACGGAACAATCCACGCTTCGAACGCTCCGTCGTGCATCGGTCGTATTTTGGACCTCTTCCCACAAGATATGCACAAGGCGCTTCGTGGTGCGATGGCATTCAACATGAAGGCGATCGTCGCTCAGAAACTGATCAAGACCATCGTCGATAAACCGTCCCGAGTGCCGATCATCGAATTGATGCTCTTCAATGCCGTTGTTCGCAAACTGGTTTTGGAAGAGCAAGACAGCAAATTAGCCGCAGCCATCCGCATCGGCAAAGAAGACGGCATGCAGTTGTTTAACGACTCGCTGAAGTACTTCATCGACAAGGAATTGATCAGCCGCTCCGATGCCTTTGAAATCTCCCCGAACATCGAAGAGCTCAAGATGGCACTGAAGGGGATCGACGTCCGCGGCGCAGGAATGCTGTAAGCCACGAAAGTGATCTCATATTGGTCAACAAAATTTGAGTTGAGGGAATTGATGCGTCAGATTCAACGAGTCTGTGTGATCGGCCTGGGGACTATGGGGCATGGCATCGCTCAGACATTTGCGATGGCGGGCTGTGCTGTCACCGGGTTTGATGACGTCAAGGCGGCTGGGGATTCGGTGCATGATCGTGTGCGACAGAATCTACGTGATTTCGTGGGGGCAGAGTTGTTTCCGGCGGATCAAGTTGACGCGGTGCTGAAGCGGATCGTTGTTTGTCAGTCGGAAGCAGACGCGGTTCGTGATGCGCAATTCGTGACCGAGGCGGTTCGTGAAGAGTTGGTCGCGAAGCAGGAGTTGTTTGAGCGGCTCGAAGCACGCGTTGCAGACGGCACAATTTTGGCGAGCAACTCATCGACGTTTCCGATCTCGCAATCAGGCGCTCGACTTAAGCGACCAGAGCGAGCGGTCATCACGCACTGGTTTAATCCGCCACACATCGTGCCGACCGTAGAAGTTGTCGGTAGCCCGCAGACGAATGAAGCAACGATTCAAGCCACGCTCGAATTGCTGCGACGATCAGGCAAGTTAGCCATTCGCATTAACCAAGAACTGCCTGGTTTCCTCGTCAATCGAGTGCAAATTGCCGTGATGCGAGAAGTTTGGGACTTATTTCATCGCGGCGTTGCTTCAATCGAAGACATCGATGCGGCCATTCAAGGGAGTATGGGCTTTCGCTTAGCCTCGCTTGGCCCGCTGCGGATACATGACTTCGGCGGGCTCGACATTCAGACCGCCGTGTATCGCAACCTCGCTCCAGAGATTGCGTCCGGAACGGAAGTTCCCAAGAGCGTGCAATCCATTGTTGATGCCGGTCATCACGGCTTCAAAAACGGCCACGGCTTTTATCAATACTCGCCTGAGTCGTCCGAGCAAATCCGATCCGAGCGTGATCAGAAATTTCTGTCGCTGTTGAAGCTGTTTCACAGCCGCCAGAAATCGTGAATTACGGATAGTCCGTGGCATCAAGCACAAAGTTCAAATCGAAAGTGAATGCCGCGTAATCAGCGACCGGATCATTCACCAAATCTAAAGAGCGTGCGCCGCCGGTAATCGGTTCGTTCGTGTTGAGCGTCTCAACGTCGTCTTTCGCGTCCTGTAGCGTCCCTTGAATTCGGTCTCGACCACCTTGTCCTTTGACAACATCGAATCCAGCTCCCTCATTGTCGCCTCCAGAGAGTGTGTCTCGGCCAGCTCCTCCGTAGACGTAATCATCATCGGCCCCACCCGTCAGAGAGTCTTCTCCGGCATTCCCGTTGATGGTATCGCGACCCGCGCCGCCGGATGCCTTGTCGTTGCCATCGCCTCCCACCAAAAAGTCGTCTCCTGCCTCGCCCGAGAGCGTGTCGTTTCCGCTATCTCCGACGAGGCTGTCGTTTCCGGCTCCGCCAATGAGCACATCGTTGCCGCTGCCGCCGATGAGAGTATTTTGTAAATCATACGACGGGCGACTCGGAATATGTGGAACGTTGATCGTTGTCCCGCCACTTGTGGCTTGGCTAGCGATCAAGACGTCATTTCCAGATCCACCATCGAGCGATACGAGCACGTCGCTACCCGTAGCATTAACGGTATCAACGCCGCCACCAGCCGAGACTTTGGCTTGCAGAAGACTAGAGAACGTCGCAGCGGACAAATTCAAAATAATCTTGTTGCTGCCTGTGGCACTGCTGCAGTTCACGACTAGCGACGTGATATTCGCGGCGAGAATCGAGCCCACGGTTTGCTCGACACCGTTGTCAACTTTGTAGGTCAGGTTGGTGCCGTTATCAGCGATCACTAGGTCTTCTCCACTGGTTACAGTGAGCGTGACGCTCGTTGCAATAACAGATGGCGTAACCGTCAGTAAGCACCTCGGCTCCAAGGACTCTGGCTTCTCCAACGCCGACTTTCGTTTGGATGTGGATCGCGAAGACAACTTCAGAAACAGCGGCTTGGCCCGAAAAAACATGCTTATCGCCTCGTGAATCAGGGTGAAAATCATGACCGACTCGTGAGAGAGACTGACATAAGTCGCGATTATCCTATTTGCGCCACCCTTCAGTTCAACTCAGTCGTCATCCTTTTCCACGAAAAAATCTTGAAAGCGTCCGTCAGGCCGTTACATCAGGTTTGAAACAGTGGTCCAAAAACAAAATCGGCGTTTGCGAAATTTCGCGAACGCCGATTCGGGGATTGTGGAGCACCCGATGTGGGGATGAGGTGCTCCGTCACTAGATTCTCAAAGCCTTGGATTAGACCACGAGGTCAGCGATCGAGTCGAAATCGCTGAAGTCGAAGCCGATGTAGTTGAGATTTTTCGTCTCACCCTTCTTCTCGGCATTGGTTCCAATCACCACATCGCCTTCATCTTTGCCTTGGCCGCTGCCACCTTGGACGAGATCGGTTCCACCCTGGCCATCGACGCTGTCAACGCCAAGGCCACCGCTTAGCACGTCGTTGCCGTTCCCGCCTCTCAGTGTGTCATCGTCATCACCACCGATGAGATAGTCACCACCAGCGCCACCGTCCACGCTGTCATTGCCAGCGTCACCTTCCATGCGGTCATTGCCACCTTGGCCGAACAGCTTGTCGTCGCCGTTTCCGCCATTCATTGTGTCGTAGCCCTCGCCGCCGAGAATGCTATCGTTATCGCCGCCACCCAAGAGCCTGTCGTTGCCAGCTTGGCCATTGAGCGTGTCATCGCCACTTTGGCCGTTGATGCGATCGTCGTTCGCACCACCGTTGATCACGTCGTTGCCAACACCACCGACGAGCACGTCGCGTTGAGCTCCACCTTCGATGTGGTCTTCGTCAGCACCGCCGTCGATCGTGTCGTTGCCATCGCCGCCATCGAGGTAGTCATTGCCGTCATTGCCGGTGATCAGGTCATTGCCGGTGTTCCCGCGAACGTTGTCGTTGTCACCTTCGCCTGCGAGTTGATCATCGCCACCACCACCGAGGATCGAATCATTGCCGGCTCCGCCACGGATCGTGTCATTGCCTGCGTTGCCGTTAAGGACCTCAGCGAAGTCGCTGCCAATGATGCTGTCGTTTCCAGAACCACCAAGGACGGTGATTCCCGCAAGTGCGACATACTCGCCCGTATTGGCAGTCATCGCCGACAGATCAATCACATGGTTGAACTTGCCCGTCGCATTGATGACGAGCTTCTCAACGATCGAAGCTGGCAGATCGACCTCAGCGGTCTGGTCATCGCCATCGTCATCGTAGGTCACGATCGAGCCATTGAGATCAACGGCAGTCCCTTGAATCGTCAGCGTGACATCGTCAGCGGTATCGTCTGTCAGATCAGACGGCGTTCCGTTGTCGTCACCGGTTGCAGTGATCGTCAATGTGTTCGTCACGGTGTTGAACGACGTGACTGCGGCTGGAACGGCGCGAGTTTCCAAAGTTTCCAAACGATTTGAACCACTTCGAATTGAACGGCGATGTGAACCGAGCAATTCATTCCAAGTCTTCTTGAGCATGATAATCCCCCCACTGGTCTGGTAACGAAAATCCCCTGAATCGTTTTGAGGCCGTCGTCGTCCTCACGCCCTAAAACTACCCGCGCCCCGGTCGGAGGCAATTTTTTAGGTCGAGAGATTTCTTGGTTGCAGTGGCTAGCGGATTTACATCCCAAATGACTCCTGTGGCCGACGTCAATTGGAAGTCAGTGCGACAATTTGAGAAATTTTGCTCAAGTGCTTCACGCTTCACCGCGTTTGGATTTGTGAGAACGCTGTTTGCTCACGGTAGTGGTTTGAAGGTGCAGTACGTCGCCGACGGTTTCAAATTGTGCCACCGGACGAAATCAAGCGAGCGACTGACGCTACCAGCGTGATTCCCGGGACGTGGTCCGAGCGAATAGGGCAGATAATCTCCCGACGTTGAATTCGTGCTTGCTTCTCTGCATTACAGAGCATTCTTCGCGTGGCTCGTAATGAGGTGTTGGAAGAAGCGGTGTTTTTTGAGGGAACTCGGATCGTTGGGGTGATAGAACATCGGACGACGTGAAGCGGGAGTCAAGGATGGCTCGATTGGCGTTTTCAGAGGATGAGCGGCAACAGTGGCGGCGTGAGCGGTTTGAGTATCCGCATCCGCGAGTGCAATTGCGAATGGAAGTGTTGTGGCTGCTTAGTTGCGGCCAGTCGTATTTGTCGGCCGCGCGGCTCGCGGGTGTTTCAGACGCGACCGTCGATCGGTGCGTGGTCCTGTATCGTGAAGGGGGAGTCGAGGGGCTCAAGCAGTTCGAATGGCAAGGTCCGACGAGTCCATTGGCCGCTCACCAGACGTCGCTGGAAGAATTGTTCCAGGCCGATCCGCCGCACACGACGGCCGAAGCCTGTCGATGCATTGAAGAGGCGACGGGCATCAAACGAGGCCTGACTCAGGTACGACACTTTCTCAAAAAGGTCTCGGTCTGAAGTGGCGTTGCGCGGCGGCCATCCCGCTGCCTCCCAAGAAATCCGTCGAGGAGCATGTGGCCATCCAGGCCGAGTTTCTCGAATAACAGCTGGAACCGCAGCTCGAAGCAGCACACCGTCGCCAGGGTCATGTGTTTTTTGTGGACGCCGCCCACTTCGTACAAGGAGCGTTCTTGTGCTGTTAATGGTGCGTGTGTCGCTTGATGATTCGAGGCGTTTCCGGCCGCCAGTGCTACAGCGTGTTGGGAGCATGGAACGCCGTGACGAACGAACTGGTTCGGATCACAACAGCCGGGACGGTGTCGCCTGACACCATGTGTGACCTGCTGCGTCAGATCGCCGCGCTGGGGCTGTCGGGGCCAGTCACTCTGGTTCTCGACGACGCACGCTATCACCACTGCGCGGTGGTGAAGAGCCTCGCGGCGACGCTCCACATCGAGCTGCTCTCCCTGCCGTCGTATTCCCCGAACCTGAATCTGATCGAACGCCTCTGGGAGTTCATCAAACGCGACGTGCTCTACGGTCGCCGCTACGACAACTTCACCGAATTCTGCCGTCCCATCGACGGCTGCCTCGACAACATCCCCACCAAACACCGCCCCCAACTCGACGCTCTCATGACCCACAATTCTCAACGCTTCAACCCAGCCTCATTCCTCACCGCGCAAAAAACAATTCTTCGTGACTCGAGAGGGGCGTTTTCCAAGACAGTCTCTGCAAACCCTTGCACCGCCGCTACCGGCCGATGAGTGGTCGGAAAATAGTGTCCGAATAGAAGCGATTGACATCAACCCGCCCATCGAAGCCGTAAACCACGAGGGGATTCGATTGAAATGGCACCCTGATTGATTGCCATTACAGTCAGACGAAGCTTCCTAACCGAATCGATCGCTGCGGGAAGTGTATGAACGCCACCTGCGTTCCTGTAGTGTCGCCTCTGCTGCAGTCGTCACTCGGAAAATCGTTGTTCCCTTTTGTTCGCACACGGCT
>CAIJTL010000752.1 GCA_903823545.1 uncultured Planctomycetaceae bacterium | reverse complement strand
TGCACTTCACGATGGAGATCACGAGCACCGACCCGGTCAATCCGATCCGCGACATTCGTCTTTGGATGCCGGACTACAACGGTCAAAGCCTCGTCGGCGAGTGGCAGCCGGGCGATGCCGGTTCGCCGTTCCATCCGCTGTTCGTCGATCGGCTCGATGAGTTCGACACACTGCGATTCATGGACTTGATGCACACGAATCAGACCGACGTTGTGACTTGGAATGATCGCCCGAAGCTCAGCGACGCCTCTCAATCAGACGGCGACCTGACAGAATTCTTTCATACGCACGGCGTCGCTCCCGAATACTTGATCGAGCTGTCGAACGAGACCGGTGCGAATCCGTGGTTCAACATGCCCTATCGAGCGAATGACGATTATGTCCGGCAGTTTGCGACGCACGTTCGCGACACGCTCGATCCCGATTTGAAGGTCTATGTCGAGTGGTCGAACGAAATCTGGAATGGTTTCTTCCCCACCTATCACTGGCTGGTCGCCCAGACGCAATTGCCGGAGAACGCGGGACTCGATTACTTCGCAATCGCTGGGCGTGAGATGCGTCGCGACTTCGACATCTGGAGCGATGTCTTCGCCGGTCAGGAAGAGCGACTGGTGCGAGTGGTCGCCGGGCAACAAGCGAATGTCTGGCTGACCGAGCAATTCCTCGCGAACGTTGATGGCCGAGTCGACGCAGTCTCGTCGACGGCTTATGCCGGGATCGGTGCGGAGCAAGTCGCCGGTTTCAACCCTGTCACAACAACTGCCGACGACATCATCGACTCGCTGTTGAACGTCTCGATCCCGTGGGCATCGGCGCGGTTGCGCGAGCACGAGTCACTCGTCGAAACTTACGAAGGCATCCTCGGTCGCGATCTGGAGTTCGTCACCTACGAGAGTGGCTCGCATGTGATGGGCGACCCGAATCCATTCTTCGGTACCCAGTTGGCCGACGAAGCCCTCGCCGCACAGAACAGTCCGCGCATGTACGACGTCTACCAAACACTGCTCGGAGTGGTGAACGACGCCGGAGTCGATCTCTACAACGAATTCAGCTTCACGAGTCATTCGTCGGTGCGGCACTTCGGCACCTACGGCGTGCTGCACGACATGACGACGCCGCTCAGCGAAGCTCACAAACTGCGGTCGCTCCTAGACTACATCGCCGCGAACGCGCCGGATAACGCGAGCCCAGTGCTGGGCACGTTGGCCGATCAGACAATCTCCGAAGGCGAACTGCTGAGCTTCACTGCGACGGCCTCCGACGCGGGCGGCGACACGCTGACATTCAGCCTGATTGGAGCACCGGCTGGAGCGAGTATCACACCGAACGGAGTCTTCAGTTGGACGCCGAGTGAATCGCAGGGCGGCAGCAACTTCACCTTCGACGTCGTCGTGAGCGACGGTTCTCTGACCGACAGTGAGTCGATCACCGTGACCGTCAACGAAGTGAATGTCGCACCGGTGTTGAGCGCGATCGGCAATCGCTCGGTGAATGAACTCTCGACGTTGAGCCTCTCTGCCAGCGCGACGGATGCTGATCTTCCTGCTCAGACGCTGACATTCAGCCTGATTGGAGCACCAGCAGGAGCGAGTATCACACCGAACGGAGTCTTCAGTTGGACGCCGAGTGAGTCGCAAGGCGGCAACAGCTTCACGTTCGATGTCGTCGTGAGCGACGGCTCGCTGACCGACAGTGAGTCGATCACCGTGACCGTCAACGAAGTGAATCAAGCCTTTGCCGAACTCCGATCCGATCCCGCTCGTCCTGGACAGCAGATGTTGTACGTCGCGGGAACTTCGCAAGGAGATCAGATCAACGTGAGCCGCTTGGCAACCGGTCAAATCCGAGTCATGGTCGGCAACCGTCGACTGGGTGATTACAGCACGGTGACTCGTATCCTGGTCGAAGCGGGTGCGGGCAACGACCGTGTGGCCGTATCGTCAAATGTCACAATCCCGGTGGAACTCGACGGCGGAGCGGGCAACGACACGCTCAACGGCGGTTCGGCGAATGATCTGCTGTGGGGCGAGTCCGGCAACGATTCACTCATTGGCGGCAACGGCGATGACATACTGATCGGCGGAGATGGCAACGATACCATCAACGGCATGAACGGCAACGACAGTCTGTTTGGCAACGCAGGCAGCGACTCACTTCGTGGCGGCAATGATCAAGACACGATCCACGCCGGTGACGGAGCGGACTCACTTTACGGTGAGAACGGTAACGATGTGCTGCTGGGTGAAAGCGGCAACGATTATGTCTCCGGCGGAAACGATCAAGACATCATCGACGGTGGCGATGGTCACGACGTGCTCAACGGCGACAACGGCCACGATGCGATTCGCGGCGGACTCGGCAACGACACGCTCAACGGAGCTGCCGGTCGCGACACACTCTTAGGAGGAGCCGGTAATGACTCACTCCTCGGAGGCAACGACGACGACGCGCTGCTGGGCGAATCGGGCGACGATGTCGTCAACGGCCAAAGCGGCTTCGACCGCATCACCGCCGGTGGCAACGGCTCCAGTCGCACAACACTCGACCGAGCCGCCGGTGCCCCTGCCGAAATCGACGATCTCTTCGCCTACGACTTCGACACGATCCTGATCGGCCTGCTGCTCCCCGCCATCCAGAAAGTGCGGTAAGCGCCATCCAAGAAGCCTCTGGCAACGTAGGCGAGTCGCTCCGCGACTCGCATTCCGCATGTCGATTACCCCCCCTTCATCATGCTATTCGCCGTTCGTTGACGCATTGGGTAGCTCAGTTGCGGAGTAACTGAGCTACGTAAAAACTCCCATTGTGTCCGGTCTCCTGACCGAGCCACACTCGCCCGACCGCAGGTCTCCCAAATGTCCGACCAGACGATGTTGTGGACCACCTTGTCCCGCAACGAGAGGGGAGACCTGCGGT
>CAIJTL010000751.1 GCA_903823545.1 uncultured Planctomycetaceae bacterium | reverse complement strand
CTATTACGAACAACCCGACAAAGGCCGCATTGATCTGTCGCCAGTGGAAGTCAAGCCGGTGAAGGGAAAGCCGCCGACTGACAAAAAGGCGCATTGGAAGACCGGCCAGCAGATCGAATTCACCGTGCAGTCCGGAACCGGCGAACGTTGGTATTGCGACGGACAGATCGTGACTCAGATCGACGAGAAAGAAAAAACGGCAACACAACTCGTCATTCCGCCGCAAAATCAGGGTGAGCATATCATCGATGGCCCGCTCCCGTTTCTCTTCGGAATGCCAGCCGACAAAGCACTGCGTCGATACCGCATGGAAATTGTGAATTGGGGCAAAGACGAGTCTGGAAAGCCAATAAGTGTTACGTTGCAAGTTCATCCGAAGCTACGGAACGATGCGGCCAATTATCAACTCGCGACAGTCATCCTGGACCTCAAGACCTACCTGCCGATTGCGGTTCGCATGATTGATCCCGCAGGAACCAAAGAGACGACCTACAGCTTTCAAGCTCTGAAGGCGAATGCGCGAGCCGGTATCCTTCCAACATTTTTGGGAGGAAATGAAAAAGACCCATTCAAGCCGAATCTCAAGGGTCTGAAGTTAATCGCTAATGGTGCCCCCAATGAGCGAGCGGCGGGTGACCCCGAAAGGAAGATCACGCAAATCAGCGGAACGACTCCTGCTAAGCCACCCGCGAAGACCGATCCAACAGCACGTGGGCCAGCAGTCGCGCCAAAGCAAACTGTTGAACAAAAACCGAATGCCGAAGCGAAGCCAACTGCAAAGCCGACGCTTCCTTCAGTCGTGGGAATGGACTACCGCGATGCCAAGGCCGCGTTGGAGCAACGCGGTTATGTGGTCAATCTACTGAAAGGCTCTGTTGCAGAGAGTTCAGAAGAGGCGGATCAAGTCGAGCGTCAGTCGCCTGATGCCAAGTCGAACCTTCCACAAGGCTCGGAAGTCAAGCTGTGGGTGCTTCTGAAGCAGAAGCCAAAACCGAAGCAGACGGTGGAGGAATAGCCCCATCGTCAGACAAGCGAAGCACGCTCGAAGGGGACGTTTCAATCCGAGGGCGGATATAACGATTTTATCCCAGCCACTTCGCGGCCTCTTTTGCGAAGTACGTCAGAATCATGTCGGCTCCGGCACGCTTGATCGACGTGAGGATTTCTAAAGCGATTCTTTGTTCGTCGATCCAACCGTTGGCGGCAGCGGCTTTGACCATCGAGTATTCGCCACTGACGTTGTAGGCAGCGAGTGGAATTTCGGGGTGTGCCTCTTTCACACGGCGAATCACATCGAGATAGCTGAGCGCTGGCTTCACCATGAGGATGTCCGCGCCCTCGGCTACGTCGAGCGATACCTCGCGAAGAGCCTCGGCCCCATTGGCTGGGTCCATTTGATACGTTCGCCGGTCGCCGAATTGCGGTGTGCTCTCGGCAGCATCGCGGAAAGGTCCGTAAAAACCGGAGGCGTATTTGGCGGCATAACTCATGATCGGTATGTGATTGAAGCCTGCGCCATCAAGACCAGTTCGGAGTGCGGCGATCATTCCATCCATCATGCCACTGGGGGCGATCATGTCAGCGCCGGCTTGGCATTGAGCAACCGCTTCTTTGACAAGGATTTCGAGTGTCGCATCGTTATCAACATCAGTGCGGCCATGTTGATTGCAAATGATGCCGCAGTGTCCGTGATCGGTGAACTCACAGAAGCAGACATCGGTGATAACGAGCAAGTCCGGACGAGTTGCTTTGATGGCTCGAACTGCCTGTTGAATGATTCCGTTTGGGTCGTAGGCATCGCTGCCGACCGCGTCTCTGTGTTCGGGAATACCAAACAGAATGACGGCGGGAATTCCGAGCTTCGAAATCGAATCTACCTCGCCAGGCAATTGATCGACGGTCATTTGATCTTGGCCCGGCATCGATCGAATTGGGACTCGCTGATTCTGTCCGTGCTTCACAAACAGCGGCAGAATGAAGTCACGCGGATTCAATTCTGTTTCACGCACCAAGTCTCGCAATCGAGGGTT
>CAIJTL010000750.1 GCA_903823545.1 uncultured Planctomycetaceae bacterium | reverse complement strand
CGTTGATCCGTTTGAGCGGCTGCGAGGTTGGTCGTTGCGGTTTCAGGCGGAGACGGTGCCGGGCTTACCGCCGTTTCAAGGTGGGGTTGCGGGGCTATTGTCGTATGAACTCGGTGGCGCCTGGGAGCGTTTGCCTCGACCGGAAATAGATGAGTTTGAACTCCCGTGGTTAGCGGTTGGAGTTTACGACTGGGTGATTGCGTGGGATCACCAAGAAAGGCGAGCGTGGGTCATCTCGCACGGCTTTCCACTCGAAGGCGAAGATCGCTCGCAACGTGCGGCTGAGCGGATGTCGGAGGTGCTTGAGCATGTAACATCGAGCGGAAAAAAGGTACGAAGGACGGGCGCTCCTGCCCGTCGAATGTCTGCTAACGAGCAATGTCGTGAGCAAGATTGCGAACGACATGACGGGCAAGAGTGCCCGTCATGCAAGCAGGTGGCGGTACCGGGGCTGGCTGGGTTGATGAGCAATTTTTCGAAAGAGGAATATCTGCGAGCTGTCGAGCGGGTTATTGAATACATCCGAGCTGGCGACATCTTTCAGGCGAATTTGTCGCAGCGTCTGTTGTTTCCGGCAGACGAAGATGGGCTCACTTTGTATCTGCGATTGCGCGAGCGAAATGCAGCTCCCTTTGCCGGATACTTCGCACACGATGATTGGGTGGTGGCGAGTGCATCGCCCGAACGGTTTGTGAGTCTGCGTGACGGTGAAGTGGAAACTCGGCCAATCAAAGGGACTCGCCGTCGACGACACCTTCCAGAGGCAGATCTCTATACCGAAGACGAACTTCGTGAGAGCGAGAAGGATCAGGCCGAGAACGTGATGATCGTTGATTTGTTGCGAAACGATCTGTCGAAGGTTTGCGCACCGGGATCGATTCGCGTTCCCAAGCTCTGTGCGGTCGAAACCTATGAGACAGTGCAACATCTCGTTTCGGTGATTCGCGGTTCGATGGACCATGATCAGAATGGTCGGCGTCGTGACGCTTGGGACTTGTTGCAGGCGACGTTTCCGGGTGGCTCAATCACCGGTGCTCCGAAAGTTCGCGCGATGCAGATCATTGCCGAATTGGAGCCGACGGTGCGCGGACCGTATTGCGGCAGCCTGTTTTATGTCGGCTTTGACGGCACCGCCGACAGCAACCTTTTGATCCGCACGTTTACGATCCGTCGAGGCTGGATTCAATTTCCGGTTGGCGGTGGAATCGTCGCCCAATCCGATCCGCTGGCTGAGTACGAAGAGACTTTGCACAAGGCGGAAGGTATGTTGCGAGCATTGCGATCGAAGTAACTCATACCGTGAATTCGGCAGATCACTGAGTTGCAACCAGCTTCGAAGACACGAATCCTAAAGTCCAAGGAATGACGAAATCCAAAATCTCGAAAGCCGATACCTGTCGTGGCAATTCTCCACAGACATGAAGTCTGCCGAGTTATCCTGCTGTTCCATTGGATTTTTGGATTTGGAATTTGGACCTTCCTTGGACCCTGTCGCTTGGGGATTGGACATTCCTCATCGTGTGCCTCGAAACCTGTAGTACGGCCTCGTCACTTTCCATGATTTTGCTCATCGATAACTACGACAGCTTTGTCTTCAACTTGGCTCGCTACTTTCGCGAGCTGAATTGTGAGGTTGATGTTGTTCGTAACGATGCAATGTCAGTTGATGAGATTGCAGAGATGCAACCGGAAGCGATCGTGCTTTCGCCCGGCCCGTGTACTCCCAATGAGGCGGGAATTTGCCTCCAAGTAGTGACGCAGTTGGGGGAAAAGATCCCGATGCTGGGAGTTTGCTTGGGGCATCAAACGATTGCGGCGGCTCTCGGAGGGGACGTCGTTCGCGCGCCGGAACCGGTTCACGGTCGAGTGTCACTGGTCGAGCACAACGGTGATCGAATCTTTGCCGGGCTGCCGAATCCACTAACGGCCACTCGGTATCACTCGCTCGTTGTTCCCGAAACAACATTGCCGACCTGTTTGCGAGTCACTGCACGGACCAGATCTGCGGACAAATTGGTGATGGGCCTTGAGCACACGAAATGGCCGATGTTCGGGCTTCAGTTTCATCCGGAGTCCGTCCTTACCAATGGCGGGCATCGGCTACTCCAAAACTTTTTAGTGGCCGCTGGTTTGCGATCGGAGGCACAAAGAGCTTCCCCTGAAAACGACGTCGATCGTCTCGACTCTTTGGAGCACGGTCAGCTTCGCGTGAGGCCTGACGAAGCTACGTCGCCAGATCAAGTGAGTGAAGTTGCCGGAGACTGGCATAGGTTTGGCCCAATCCACTGGTGATTCCTAACCTTCCCACCTTCACCAATTGGTTTCGTCACAAGTGCGGATTGTGCATCTTCGGCTGAAGAGAAACGGCTCGCCTGATTTTTCTGCCGTAGCGGGCCGATAGAAGTTGAAGCGGGATACCCGTGACTGGCAGGTCGTAAAACAGAACTTTGCCAGGATTTTTTACGCAGTCGTCAGGGATGTACGACAAGAGATTGCACGCGGCAGACCTCAATGTCCGTGAGCTCTGGGTGGGGTGACATGATGGGACGGAACCGAATTCTTGGGCTCTCGGTCGTCGTGACCGGTCTCTTGGCTCTGATGACTTTCTCTGCGATCGGTGCGAATCGCCCTGAGCCGTGGATGAAGGACTTTGCTCAAGCGAAAGCCCTTGCTAAGCAATCAGGCCGACCACTCCTTGTGCATTTCTACGCGACTTGGTGCGGGCCCTGTCGGCAAATGGAAAAGGACGTCCTGCATACGAACACCGTACATAGCGTGTTGTCTCAGCACTTCATCGCCGTCATGGTTGATAGCGACAAGCATCCTGAATTGGTCGAGCAGTTCAACATTCAGTCTTTGCCGTCCGATGTCGTGTTGAGTCCGGATGGGGTCATGGTGGCGAAGTCCGAACGTTCGCGAGACAAAAACGGCTACTTAGCTCAACTGCAACAATTCATTGATCAAACTGGAGCGAAACCGAATGCCAATGGTATCCCTCAACCACAAGAGCTTATTGCTGGTAAAGAGCCAGCAGGAAAAGCGCTTGTTGATAACCAACCCATCAAACAAGAAGTCCTGCCACAAAAGATTGTCGTACCTGATCCCGAACAAAAGCCCGTTGTCGAACAAAAACTGCTAGTTGGGTTGGGCCGCTACAGTCCAGTGTCGCTGTTTAACAACCGAATCTGGCGCAAAGGGAAGCCTGATTTTGCGTTGGTCTATCAAGGGGTTGTCTACTTGATGTTCGACGCTGAGGAGTACCGCGCGTTTCAAGCTGATCCGGCGAAGTACGCTCCCCGTTTGTTGGGTTGTGATCCGGTCGTGCTGTGGAAGTCGGATCGAGCAATTCCTGGAAGTACGGAGTTCGGAGCTTACTTCGATGGTGAGTTGTATCTCTTCAGCAATGCTGAGAATCGTGATCAATTCAAAGAAAGCCCGAACCGTTACTCACGACCTCAGCACGTTCTGCGGATCGATGAGATCGATGGCCCGCGTTGGCGATAATGCTGAGCTATTTGCTTAGAGGCACTGCTTCACGGGTCACTCATTTCGATTTCGGATTGCGTAAGAAGTAGAAGAAGCCATCCTCAGCACCGCCGAGAAAATCCGGCACTCCGTCGCCGTTCCAATCAACGGTGGTGGGACTGACGTCGTGACTCGCAATGTTGCGACTGTCGAGCTTGCCCATGTCTTTGTAGAACCAATTTCCGTCCTGTGATTGAACTTGCCGAAGCCAATTCGCGTTTTCCGAATTGACCAGAAGATCGAGCTTACCGTCGCCATCCCAGTCGGCTGCACACAATTTACGACGTCCGCTTTTTCCGGCGTGTCCAGCG
>CAIJTL010000749.1 GCA_903823545.1 uncultured Planctomycetaceae bacterium | reverse complement strand
TGACCCGCCAGCTCCAGTTCGTGCTGGAGGTTGAAGAGACGGCAACGGAGTTGATCGAGACCGTGACATTACAGTTGGCGATTGAGGCTCGTGAGGCTGACGACGCGAAGAAGGCTGTGTCTTAGCGAGAAACAGTAGGTCTCTGTTGAAGTTTAATTGCCAAATTCCCGTCTGAGTTTGCCATGAAGTTTCGCCGTACCAGTAAATTGCTTGTCGATGTTCCGGCTGTCGCCAGCGGAGATATCGCATTCAATCTGATCGTGTTCTTTTTGGTGTGCGCCTCGACTCAACCGGACACCGGTCGACCGCAGATGTTGCCCAAGAGCGAACAGACGCAGCAGCAACAACAGCAACAAGACGAACACTTGATTGTTGAGCTCAAGCGAAACGCCGTGTTGGTCAACGGCGATCCGGTGAAGACGAACGAAGTCAAAGCTCGCGTAATTGCCAAATTGACTGGTAAAACGCGATTAGAAGATCGCGTCGTGATCGTGAAGAGTGCCAAGGACGTCCCGTATCACAACTGGATCGAAGTCACGAGCCAAATCGAAGATGCAGGTGGAATCATCACATTGCAGTTGGAAGAAGAACGAACGGTGGATGTGCCGCAGTAGATTGGAAACAACACCACCAGGATAAGCTTGGTGGGTGAAAGATATCTGATGAAGATTCAACGACGACAAATGAAGGTCGATATCCCCAGCGTAGCGATGGGGGATATTGCGTTTAATTTGTTGGTCTTCTTTGTGATCTTGGCTCAGTCGCAAGACGACAGTCACATTCAGTGGACTCCGGCAAAGGCCGACAATCTCAAAGGCTCGGGGTACACGAAGGTTACGGTCACAATCGACAAAGACCAGAAGCTGTATCTCAATGGGCAGGAGCTTTCTGAAGCTCAATTGGCGGCGCGAATCGAGAGCAATCTTGGTAACGCGCCGGCAGGACAGCGGAAGGTGATGTTGAAAGCACACCGCGATTGCACGGCCGCGAAGTTTGAGCCGGTCATCGAAGCGATCAGCCAGGCGGGTGGTGAATTGGTTCACATTCTGGAAGACAAAAAGAAAAAGTAGGGGTACGTCGTGGACAAGCTGCGAGAGCATGTGGGAAGTGACGGACAGCCAACAAAGGCTGGCGTGAAGCGCCTGTCGGCAGATGCGGCACTGACGACCGCAGAACTGCGCGACTTTGTCCGGTCGTTGAAGGGACGGAGTCCTCAAGAAGTTATGGGGATCGTTTCGTCGAGCGCACTGGCTCAAGCCGTGATTGGATCCACAATTGGGTCCGTTGTCCTAATCGGGGTGCTGACGATTGGTCCTTACGTTTGGTACGGCCCACCGAAAGCCAAGGTTGCAAAACCAACGGCCGCTGCAGAACCAGAGCCAACAAAGGCGGAAGCATCGAAGACCGCCACCGCGTCAGACACTCCTTCAGAAGAAGACGTGAAGAAGGCGAGCAAGGCGATGGGCTTGGATGAGACCAAAATGGCTGACCCGAAAAAGAATCCGCTCGACACCTTCGACAACCTGTTGGACAAGGTGAAGTGACAACATGCCGGAAGTCAGCCGCTTTTTCGGCATCTCGATCCGCATGTATTACGACGAGCACAACCCGCCACACTTTCATGCGATTTACTCCGGAGAAGAAGCAGAGATAGGAATCTCGCCTTTGACGTTGATCAAGGGGCAACTCTCAAGGCGAGCCTTGGGCTTGGCAATGGAATGGGCCGCACGTCATCAAGACGAACTCGTTCACAACTGGAATCTGATGCGAGCTGACCAACCGCCAGTAAAGATTG
>CAIJTL010000748.1 GCA_903823545.1 uncultured Planctomycetaceae bacterium | reverse complement strand
GTAGAGGATTTGGCTCAACGATAACCGCCGTTGTGTACGGGCGCCTGACCGAGCAACGCACATTCGACTGCGGGGCTTCGTATTCGATGTGGACTAATGTATCCATCAGCATCGCTTGGTTGGACATTCGCGAGACCTTCGGTCAAGTGGAATGTGTGTCAGTCAGTGCGCTGGGCCAATTGAAACACCCAGCCATCGCTGGCTGCTGGGGCTGCGACTCCCGGGAGCAACAATAAAAGGAGACCGGACGCAATGCGGGCGAGTGATCCTGAATCCGCAGACGCATCCGACTCGCGACATCCGCAGACTATTGATCCAGCTCAACTCTTGAATTGCAGTTGGCTCCATAAATCCATCGGCGTTGCGAAGCGATCCTGTGGTTGTTTGGCGAGCAGTCGCAGGATGATCGCTTCAAAATCAGCAGGCACTTCGGGCCGCAATGCTCGGATCGACTTTGGTTCACACGACGTGATTTGCCGCAGTAGCTCGCTTGCGGACTCTCCGCGGAACGGCGGATGTCCGGTCAGCAATTCGTACAACGACGCTCCCAGGCTATAGAGATCTGACAGGTGATTCTGGCCGGGTGCATGTTCGATCTGCTCCGGCGAGAGGTACGGTAGTTGGCCCAGAATGCTGTTAGTGCGAGTCACGTCGAAGGCGTTCGCTCCGATCAATACTTTCGCGAGGGCTAGGTCGCCGAGCTTCACTGTTTGATCGGACTCGCGAATCAGAATGTTGGATGGAGTTACGTTTCGATGCACGAAGTTGTTCTGAAACGCAAAGTGCAATGCAGAAGCGACTCCTCTCGCAATGTGTTGCACGCTCGGCCAGTCGAGTCCGGCTCCATTCGATGCGGCCAATAACTGTGCGGCACTACGACCTTCAATGAATTCACTGACGGTGTAACAGACACCACGTTGCGATCCTGCTCGGTGCAATCGCACGAGGTTGTCGTGTCGCACGTTGATCATCGTCCGCATCGCTCGAACGAAACGGTCGCGAGGCTCACCCTCCGGAAGGACTTCGGGATAGAAAATCTTCACTGCAAGTTTGTCGCCAGATTGCGAGTCCGTCGACGCGTAGACGATTCCCGTCCAACCGATGGCGATGACCGATTCCAAATTGAGCTCGCCGAACTGTCGATCAAGAACCGCTGTCGGAGGATGAAAACTAGGAGGCGACTGCGGTTGAGCGACCATCGCTGCCGACTTGGACTTCGGAGATTTCTGCTTCGCCGGCATTGGCGACTTGGCCACTTTTGGCAGTAGCGGCGGAGTGAACGACTCGGTAAAGATCGGCTGCGGAAACTCTGCGGTCGGTTCTTGATCGAGTGTCGGCCGCGTCCGTGGCGGCAACGTCGTGTCGTCCGCGAGACTGCTCAACAGGATGATGATCTCCGTGTCGCCCAGCGTGATGTGGTCCCCCGATTTCAGCTCCCCTTCTTTGATCGATCGCCCATTGACGAGCGTGCCCCAGCGACTGGAAAGGTCGATCAGTGTGACCCGATCCGCCTCCAAACAGATGCGGCATTGATGCCGCGAGACGCTCGGATCGCGCAGCCGCACACCACAATCCTCGCCTCGGCCGAGCAACAACTCTCCCTCGGCCGCGATCTCAAATCGCTGCTCGGCGTCCGGTCCCTTGGAGATCACAAGTTCGCATTTCATCGGAAGAGAACTCCTGGGCGAAGAGGGAAGAGGATTTGCTAGTGTTCAATCAAGCGGACCCACCGAGCTTGTCTCAGTAGCTAGCGGGCTTTTGCACTACGGGGGTCATGGTTTCGATTGAAACATTCCGTAGTGCAAAAGCCCGAATCCACTGCGACCCTACGGGGGCCCGGCTCATTGGGGTTGGTGGATATCGCTTGTTTGAGGGCGAGTGACGTCGCAGCGTAGACGTTTTCACACCCGCATCGCAGAATAGCTTGGGCACTCTGAATTTTCAGCGTCGAACAATCTCTTCAGGATTCAACGATGAGCGACAAACCTGCATCGGGAATTGAACGGAACTCTGCGCTCGCAAAGTCCTCTCCGGCACGCCAGGCACATGCGGTGACCGATGACTCCAACGCACCAACCGTGCTGCCGCAATCGCGTGAATCAGCCAATGCGAACACCAAGTCCCCCTCACCGAGCGACGGGACGTCGATCACCGGCTCACACCAACCAGCAGTTGCCAACGGCGAGCAGCACGTCAACGTTGGGACCGAGTTGGGTTACTACCGGCTCTTGAAGAAGCTTGGTGAAGGGGGCATGGGTTCGGTGTGGCAGGCGTTGCATACGAAGCTCGACAAGCAAGTTGCTGTCAAAGTGCTGCCAGCCACGTGGAGCCGCGACCCGGCGTTGCTGACTCGCTTTGAACGTGAAATGAAGGCGGTCGGCAAGCTGGAGCATCCCAACATTGTCCGCGCGATGGATGCCGGGGAGTTCCAAGGGACGCACTACCTCGTCATGGAGTTCAACGAGGGACTCGACCTGAGTGCCTACATCAAGCAGCGTGGCCCACAGTCGGTGACGAATGCGTGCGAGATGGTGCGACAGGCGGCGCTCGGCCTCGCTCATGCGCACGATGCAGGATTGATTCACCGCGACATCAAGCCGAGCAATCTGTTTCTCACGAAGTCGGGGAAGGTGAAGATTCTCGATTTAGGTTTGGCTCGCGTGCAGGGGGATAATACAACGAGCGGACAAACACTGACCGGGTTTGGCCAAGTGCTCGGCACGCCGGACTACATGGCTCCGGAGCAATGGGAGAACACGCACTCGGTTGATGGCCGCTCGGACTTGTACGCGCTGGGTTGCACGTTGTTTTATTTTCTGACGGGCCGTGCTCCGTTTGCGGACGAGCGGCATTCGTCGTTGGTCGGCAAGATGAAGGGACACACGCTCGACCCGATTCCCGACTTGAAGGCCGCGCGGCGCGAAGCCGTGGCTGATCGCCCCAAGCTGGTCAACGATTTGGTCCCGCACGAACTCGACACGCTGTATCGCAAGCTGATGTCGAAGAATCCGGAAGAACGCTTCGCGTCGGCCACGGAACTCGCTCAAGCGTTGTCGGCATTTGGTAAGTCGAAGTCGGGTGCATCGGGAGTGCTGGTGAAGGGAAGTCCGTCGGCGATTCTGACTCCAGCGGTGTTGCCCGCTTCTCAGCAGCCAAGTCCACCGCAAGTGACCGTGGCTGTGCCGCGAACGCCACCAAGCCACACATTTCCTAACGGTCAGGGTGTGCCGTCCACAGCACCGCTCTTCATGACCGAGTTTGAGTCGGAAGTCCCTGCCGAATCCTCCAGCACCAGCGACGAACCGACGATCCTGACGATGCTCGCGCAAGCCTCATCGTCCACTGCCGAGCCAACGGAAACCATGACTCGTCCGCGAACGCGCGGCACCAAAACCCAAGCGGCCCAACGACCACCTACGTCAGGCAAAAAAAATCGGCCTGCTGCTCGGCGGTCTGGCGGCGTTGATTCTGTTCGGCGGGATCATCATCAAGATCACGAGCAAAGACGGCACCGTCACCGAGATCGAAGTTCCCGAAGGCTCGAAGATCGAGATCGTCAATGACGGGGACAAGCCCGCGAAGCCGGGCAAACCGGCGATGCCCAAGCCGGTGGCGACCACACCGTCGGCTCCCGCCAGCGACCCCATCGACTTCGCCGCCGAACGCCGAGCCGCCGAGTCGGTACTGAAGGTGGGTGGAAGAGTGGAGTTGGAGTCGGAACTCGGGCAGCCCGTCGCACTCGTGGATGGAAAATTGCCGGAGGGCCTGTTTGCCGTGCGGATCGTCGATTTCAACAATGTGGCCGCCGTGACCGACGCCGATCTGGAACCACTGCGCGGCTGCCGAAGAGTGCAATCGCTATTTCTCAATTCCACCAAGATTAATGGATCGGGGCTGTCGCACAT
>CAIJTL010000747.1 GCA_903823545.1 uncultured Planctomycetaceae bacterium | reverse complement strand
CGTGAAGTAGCGACAGCCATCGAAGAACAGAACGTCAAAGAACTCACTGCGTTGCCGGGCATCGGTGGCGCAACGGCCGAGCGAATCGTTGCCAAGCTCCGCCGCAAAATGGCGAAGTTTGCCCTCATGGTCGCTCGCGATCTGCCGCCCGATCAAATGGCACAACACACCGTCATGCAAGACGCCTACGAGGCACTGATCGGTCTCGGACACTCGACGGCCGAAGCTCGCCAGAAGATCGACGAGATGCTCGAAAGCGGCAAAAAGTTTAAGTCGGTCGAGGATGTGCTCGTTGAGCTCTATCAAAAGGAGCGGAAGTGATCCGGCCAGTTCGCTCAATCGTTGCAACCGGACCTTGAACTTCGCGACGAATTGGGGCGAGTGGCGTGCTCGCCGAAAATGCGACCTAGAGTTTCGCGTTCGGTCGTTGTCGTCTCGACGTGCTGATGCCCTTTGGCATTGAGCGCTGATCCTCTCAAGCGACCTCGAACAAAGGTGAGGTCTGCAATGTTGGCGCATCTGAAAAAATTGCTGGATGACGAAAACGGCTTTGTTCTGTCCATCGAGTTGGTCTTGATCGCCACGATTCTTTGCTTGGGCATGATCGTGGGACTGACTGAAGTGTCACGTGCGGTGACCAATGAATTGGTGGATGTGGCCAATGCCTATAACAGCATGAACCAAGGTCGCCGCTACCAACAAATGGGCTGGGGCAACCAGAATTCAAGCAACCAGAATCGGCCGATGATCGAAGTTGTCGGGACCGCTCCGCATCCAGAAGATTAGGCGATTGCTTCGATCGCTATCGACCGCTAAGAAGTCCGCTCCACTTCAGACACCATTGAGGAGCGTTGACTATGCGAATTGCCGTCGGCCAGATGTGGCAAGAGTCGAACACATTCAATCGCAATCCAACTCGCTGGGAGGACTTCGCGAATTGGGGCATTGCCGTTGGTCCGGAAATATTCGAGCGATACAGCGAAACCGGTGAACTTGGCGGTGTGCTTTCAACGTTACGGCAATGGCCGGAACCACCATCGGAATTGATCGGCCTCGCGCGGTTCGCTTGTTGGCCGTGGGGGAGCGTTGAAGCTGAGACCGCAGCTCGCATCCTGAAGACCTTTGATGAGCAATTGACGATCGCCGGACCGCTCGACGGAGTGAGTCTCAACCTACACGGTGCGATGGCTGCCGAGAACGATCCCGATTTGAGCGGCACGTTGCTGGAGTTAGTCCGTAAGCGAGTCGGCCCAAACGTTCCGATTGTGGCGAGCTTTGATCTGCACGCGAACATCACGCACAAGATGTTGAGCAATGCCGACCTGTTGTGCGGCTACCACACGTCGCCCCATTTGGATTCTTGGCAAACAGGCGAGCGAGCGGCTCGTGGTTTGTGGAAGATTCTGAAGTACGGCATACGTCCGCAAACGATTTGGCGCAAGCTGCCGATGCTCACCGCCGCCGAATACCACAACACGTTCACTGGCCCACCGGCCCCGATTTATGAGCGGCTCAAGCAACTCGAAGCGGAAGAGGGTGTGCTCTCCGCAAACGTAGCGATGGTCATGCCGTGGTACGACGCACCGCAGTTGGGTTGGTCGGTGATCCTGACGACGAATCGCCGTGAGTCACGATGGGAGCATGTGGTTGATCAGCTCAGTTCGAATTGCTGGAGCATTCGCCATGACTTGGAGGCAGTCGAAAGGTTTCCTCCCGCTGAAGTCGTCAAACGAGCGTTGTCGTTTTCCCGTCATCCAATCGTCATTGGCGACGGTGCTGACGCCACAAACAGCGGCTGCCCCGGTGACTCGACGAGCTTATTGCGTGAGTTGCTTGCCGCTCCGAAGATCCCTCACGGCGCGTTGACGTTCATGGTTGATCCAATTGCCGTGGCGGAAGCCTATCGCGTTGGCGAGGGTGGTCTGTTTGATGCGGATGTTGGAGGCCGGCTCGCACCAGAGTACTCATCCCCCGTTCGAGTTCGTGGCACGGTTGATCGGCTGCAAAATGTCGAATGGACGTTGACCGGTCACATCAGCAAGAACATGCCAGTCAATATGGGGCACGGTGCTGTTGTGCGATCCAACGATGTCACAATTCTGTTAGTGGAACGAGGTGGTCCTGGCAGCTCACCGCGACTCTATGAATCCGTTGGACTCGATCCTCGAAAATTTGGCATCGTTATTGCCAAGTCACCGCAGGGATTTCGAGCTGACTACGATTCGTTCGTCGCGGGTTCACTGCTCGCGGACTGTCCGGGATGTGCATCGCCGCATTGGGAGGATATGCGATTCGACCACGTCAACCGCCCGCTTTGGCCTCTGACATCAATCGCAACGCCCTCAGAAGCAACTTGGTGCGAAAGTGGCTGGATCGAACGCGGTGATTGAAATTGTTATTGAACAGCAGAAAACAGAGAGCTCGCCAAACACCTCCTCGGCAAACTTTGTCTTCTCCTGTTCAATCTTTTGAAACCACAACTCAAACTGCAATCAGTCGCCGTGCAGCTTCCGCAGGCGTCCAGAGGTACGGAGCAAGAGTTGGATTCGTTCGAACTCATTCAGCCAGTCTTGAGTCACCGCATCGAGCAACGAGCGGCCGGGCGAAACAAGTCCCGTCGGACAGGCCGCACCATCGAGTCCCATGGTCATGTCGCGGTACTTCGACAAAGTTCGATCACCATACTGGCCACAGCGAAACCAGTCTTCGCTGAGGAACAGCACTGCCGGAACACGAGCCGCTCCGCAAACGGAAAGTTCGTCTGCCAATTCGGGACTCGCATCTCGATCGAAGAAGCGAATATCCAAACAACTCGTTGCCGAGGCAAAGTGATCGAAGATCGGACACTGATTCACGCAGTCCCCGCACCATGCTCCCGCCAACACAATCACCGGCATCTTTCGTTTGAATGAACCGAGTAATTGCTTTTGAGCGTCGGTCAGCTTGATGTCGGCGTGAACTCCCTCCCAACGACGTTGCTGCTCCGGAGTGCCGAATTTGGCGAGGAAGTTTTGATAGGTCAGTCCGGTCTCAAAAACTTTGGCGTAATCCATGGTGCTAAACCTTTCCTGAAAGTGATACGACGCGCCAGCGAGTGACTCGAAGTGAAGTCCACTCGCTCGCGCGTCGTGCTTGTTTACGGATTCAATCTTCGTTTCGCTTCACGCACGATTCGTTCGGCTTCATCGGCTGAGTTTGCCATGGCGGTGAGATGCCCCATCTTTCGACCAGGACGAGCAGACGCTTTGCCGTAAAGATGCAACTTCACTTCAGGAAGTGCGAGTGCATCGGCCCATCGAGGCTCGCCGTTGGCCCAAACATCGCCGAGCAAGTTGATCATCGCCGCTGGCTTGAGCAATTCCGTCGAGCCGAGTGGCAGACCACAGATTGAGCGAACTTGTTGCTCAAACTGGCTCGTCACGTTCGCATCAAACGTCAGATGGCCAGAGTTATGCGGTCGTGGTGCGAGTTCGTTGATGAGCAGTTTATCGTCTGGCGTAAGAAACATTTCGACGCAAAGCACACCAACAACATCCAGAGACTCAAGAACGCCGCGAGCGATCTGCTCCGCTTCTGCGGCAACTTTCGGCGAAACACGAGCGGGAGCAACGGTGACATCGAGAATATGGTTCGAGTGCGCGTTCTCCAACAGCCCGAAGCTCGCGAAAGAACCATCGAGTCCACGTGCGGCTACGACCGAGACTTCCAACCGAAAATCGACGAAGCCTTCGAGGACAGCTTCGTTCGTTCCAAGTCCCTCCCAAGCCGCCG
>CAIJTL010000746.1 GCA_903823545.1 uncultured Planctomycetaceae bacterium | reverse complement strand
TGGAGAGCGACGTTTATTCAAAGAGCAATCTGCTTTTTGGCTTTGATGCTGCTCGTGAAGGAATTCGCAAAGCTCAGACTGCGGTTGTCGTAGAGGGCTACACCGACGTTTTGATCTCGCATCAATTTGGTGTCACGAACGTTGTTGGCGTTTGTGGAACGGCGCTGACAGAGGCTCACGTCGCTCGGTTGAAGAGGTTCGCCGGTCGAATTGTGCTGATGTTTGATGGCGACGACGCTGGTCAAAAAGCGGCAGAGAAAGCATTGTCGAATTTCCTCGCAGAGAGCATTGATCTGAAAGTGCTCGTGCTGCCAGAAGATCAAGATCCTGACGAGTACTTGTTTGCCCACGGCGCGGAGGCTTATCAGCATCAAATCGACAACGCGACCGAAGCGTTTGATTTCAAATTGCAAACTGAGATCAATCGACACGGATTGGAGTCGATTGATGCCCGGCATCGCGTGCTGACCAGCATGTTGGAGTTGTTGGCCAAAGTCTCGAAGCTGCGTGGCACATCCAAGGAAGATGTCATCCTAAGTCGGCTCTCAGGTCGCACGATGCTCAACGAGCAAGTCGTGCGGCAGCGATTGTCAGAGATGCGCGAGGTGAAGTCGGGATCAACAAACGCTGCGTTGCGAAATGGCAACACAACTGCGGCCAAGATGCCACAAGGTGGTCCAGAAGCAACGTCTCGATCCATGAGTGCGCACAGTGAACCAAGTCTTCATAAATCTGCCCGAATGGACCGCTCGGGAGTTGATCGGGGTTTAAACTTCTCCGGTCAGAAGATGTCCCAGTGCGACCAGTTTGAATACGAGATTTTGGGAATCATCTTCACGGCACCGCAGATGCTTGATGCGATTCGACTGGAGATTGGCGACGAGGATTTTCAGAACGAACAAAATCGTCTTTTGTTGCAGACCTGCTTCGATTTATCGGACCACGGCGAGTTGGCCACGTTCGAGCGGATTATGTCGGCGATTGAAGACAACAACCTGAAACGGTTAGTGATTTGGGTTGATGAACAAGCTCGAAAAAAGGAGATCGCTCAGAAGCTCACTGAGAATTTAATGACCTATAAAGAACAAACTTTGCCCCGCTACTTAGTGCAGTGTTTGCAACCAATTCAGTGGCGGCGCGAAGAACAGTTGCATCAACGCAACACAGGCCGATTGGCCCAACAACCGGAATCGCGTGCCGGTTTGAATTCCAACGCGAAAGCGCTGCTTGAGCAGCAAACTGCGTTTCATCAGAAACGTGCCGCCAAGACTTCTTGGCAATGATCCGGCTATGAAAATTGAGAGGTGTGTTTGTCTGAGACGTCAAATGTCTTCAGCCAAACTCACAACGCCCAGTTCCCCCAACCTTGCAGACATCCCACCGAATTCGCGAAGGAACTGACTGTGCACAAACTCGACCAAGCCCTGATGAACCTGATCGCAGAAGGCAAAAAACGCGGCTTTCTGACGTTCACCCAAATAAACAATTACCTTCCCGATGAAGCGGTAAACCCAGAGAAACTGGATGATCTCCTGATGTTGTTGGAGGAGGACGGTCTGGAGGTTGTCCAAGACGACTATCAGCCGAAGTTGACTCCCGCAGAGTTGAAACGCCTCAAGCCGAAAATGAAGGACGACGAGAAGAGTCGTAAGATCGACGATCCCGTCCGCATGTACTTGACGCAAATGGGTGAGATCCCGTTGCTCACTCGCGCTCAAGAAATCGGGTTGGCTAAGAAGATTGAAATTACGCGCCGCCGTTTTCGACGCCAATTGCTTGAAACTGAGTACGCGCTGAAGTCTGCAATCGAAATCTTGCAGAAAGTCAGCGTTGGCGAGATGCCGTTCGACCGCACGATCAAAGTGTCGATGACCGAAGGTTTGGAAAAGAATCAAATTCTCGGTCGCATGCCGCATAACCTGCGCACAATCGAAGTGTTGCGTCAGCAGTATTTTGATGACGCGAAAATCTGGCTTGATGAAAACGCATCTCCAGCACAGCGAAAGAAGCACGAACTGGCGATGATCCGTCGTCGTCGCAAAATGGTCACATTGGCGGAAGAGTTGAGTGTCAGAACGCAACGATTGCAGCCTGCACTCAAAAAGCTGGAGCAGATTTCGCAGCGGATGAATCAGATCGAGAAGATGCTGCAAAGCCAGCGACTGAAGAACGCAAAAGACGAGCGAGCGAGTCTGCAATCGGAACTCAACGATCTGATGCAAATCACGTTGGAGACTCCTGCCACATTGCGGACCAAGCTCAAGCTGATTGATGCTCGCTACAAAGAATACGATCAAGCAATGCGAGACTTGTCCGGGGGAAACCTTCGGCTTGTGGTGTCAATCGCCAAGAAATACCGCAATCGAGGGCTCAGCTTCTTGGACCTCATCCAAGAAGGGAACACGGGCCTCATGCGAGCCGTGGATAAGTACGAGTATCGTCGAGGCTACAAGTTTTCGACCTATGCCACGTGGTGGATTCGCCAGGCGATCACGCGAGCGATCGCTGACCAAGCGAGAACGATTCGTATTCCGGTTCACATGATCGAGATGATGTCTCGCTTGCGTCGAGTCAATAAGCAGTTGCTGCAAGAACTTGGTCGAGAACCGACGATTGAAGAGACTGCCGAACTCGCAGGCGTCAGTATTGATGAGGCCCGTCGTGTGATGAAGATTTCACGGCAGCCGATCAGTCTTGATCGTCCTGTTGGCGAAGGAGAGGACAGCTTCTTCGGCGATTTCATTGAGGATGCCTCGACCGACAACCCGGTCAGTTCCGCAGCCAGTGAAATGCTCAAGGACAAGATCGACAATGTCTTGAAGACATTGACGTATCGCGAGCGTGAGATTCTCAAGCTCCGTTATGGGCTCGGAGACGGCTATACCTACACGCTTGAGGAAGTCGGTCGCATTTTCAAAGTGACTCGTGAACGTGTCCGACAGATCGAAGCAAAAGCGGTTCGTAAGCTGCAACATCCCGTCCGAAGCAAACAGCTACAAGG
>CAIJTL010000745.1 GCA_903823545.1 uncultured Planctomycetaceae bacterium | reverse complement strand
AAGAATTCGCAAACACATGAAACAGGAGCCGAATGCCAGCTGGGACTACATCTCAAACTATGTCGCGTCTCAGCAACAAATCCTTGTCGGCTCTTTTTTCGACATCAGTACCACGACCATCAGGGAGTGGCCCGTTCCTTAACCGAAACCTGACGGCAAATGCCAGCGGGACTACATGGTAGAGTGCTCGCGCAAGCGAGAGGCTAGGTTCAATTCCTGGTAGCTTCGCAAGAAGCCATAGCTCAGAAAAACGTCTCGCGAATCTTGTTGCCGTCATTGAAAACGGTGGCGAATGCCGGTGAACCACATCTTAAGGAGTGAAATGTGTTGCCATTTGAAAGTGATAACCGAGCTGCAATCGCGACGCGATTTTCAACCGAATTCTCGCTAGCAAAATCCCTCATAGACATCGCCCACACTGTCCCGGCTGCTGTGGCCAGTTCCAATCCATATACCCAACGGCTACGGCTATTAGTTGCTGGAATCGTTACTTGCGAAGTCCGACGGTATCGCTGCACGCTCGCGACACTTGAGTTGGGGTATGCAGAAAATGCTGCTGTGTTGGGAAGGGCACTTTATGAAGGGCTGCTTGCCGAGAGATTTGTGCTCCGGTCACCAACTACGCCTTGGGAGCCCGGCGATCTTCGGCTCCAACTTGCACAGATGTCGCCAGATCGACGAGCCATGATTTATTGCTCGTTTGTTACGGTGCTGCAGAAGAAATGGCACTACGAACGAATCGCGAAAACAGAAGACGTGGACGTAATCCTTGGGCCAGAATGGCGGCAAAAAACCGCGTTGTGGGCGGCAGATGTCGAGACACATATTGGACGAGAATGGGTGGAGCGGCCGAAAGGAGTCTCGAAGTCTCATTACTCAGGACTTTCAATTGAAAAATTGGCGGAATACTGCGATTTGAGTGAAACTCACCGAAAATATTACCCCATTCTGTGTGCGAGTGCCCACGCGAACGATGGATTAAGATTTGTGGAAATGTCTGATGACTCCGCCACGTTTCATTTTGGTGGAAGCGACAAGAACTTTACCCTCACATTCGTCGCCATTACTTCACTGTTCGCGATGCTGCTCGCGGACGTGTCGTCTGAATTTGGGCTTGGCTTGGAAGATACTTTGGCGAGCTTCGCTCTGGGCCTCAACTTATTGCAGTCAGAGTTGGCATAAAGCAAAGAGAAGCGACAAGGAACAGGTAAATCATTCGGCGAATGCTGGTGCGGAGTACATGGCTTAGCGGGTTCGACTCCTGCCTCGCGGTTGGTGCAAGCTGGCTGCGTGACTCTGACCGATCTTGTCGCCGAATTTTGAACGCGGCGAACGATCGCCGCTTGACGTGTTCTGCCATTTGGCGGAACAATCATTGCCAAATGCCGATTGTGGTTGATAGTCGTGATGGAGAGGTTGATCGTGGTTGCAAGAACGAGCCTATCAAAAGCGGTGGTTGCGAAGAGTGCTGTGAGGCGGAAGCCGGTTGCGGTGAGGAGCAAAGCATTGTCGCTGCGCGCGGTGGCGGTTCATCAGGACATTCAGCAGGGCTTGGCGTTTGAGGAATTGGAGGCGTTTCAACAGCAGAGTCAGCTTCCGGTCGCGGCTATTCATCGCATCTTGTTGTTGCCTCCGAGAACTTGGCAGCGGCGGAAGAGTGAAGGTCGCTTGAAGGTGTTCGAGTCAGATCGGCTATGGCGGCTCATGCGACTCTTCGGGAAAGCGACGGAGTTGTTTGAAGGGAACGTGCCAGCGGCCTCGGCGTGGTTTCAACAGCCGGTTGAAGGACTTGGTGGTTGCTCGCCAATCGAGATGGTGGAAACAGAAGTCGGAGCGCGTGAGGTCGAAGATTTGATTGGCCGATTGGAGCACGGAGTCTTT
>CAIJTL010000744.1 GCA_903823545.1 uncultured Planctomycetaceae bacterium | reverse complement strand
CAAATGAGGTCTGTTTAGAAACTGAAACACGATGCGGTTCAGTCGTGCTTTCAACCATTCTCTTTTCTCCGACCGCTTATTGTTGCCCCTCGACAATTTGGGATTCATATCACGAACGCTGTTCACACTTGTGCCACACGCTGATCTCAACCACGGAAGATTAACTCCATGAAAGTTCTTGGACTCGCCGTCTGTTTCATCACTCTTTTTACCCCGATTACCAACGCCGAGACGATCTGGATCGAAGGAGAGAATCCGACGAAATCGACGACGAATCGGCATCCGTGGTGGTACGACCAAGTGAAGAAGGATCAGCTTTCTGGTGGCGACTGGATCAGCAACTTCGCTGACAAGAAGCCCGCTGGCGAAGCGGAGTACTCCGTCACAACGACAGACGGCGGCAAGTTTGAGTTTTGGGTCCGAGCGAATCCGACGGCGACGAAGCTCTCGTTCAAATTGAACGAGGCTGATTGGAGGTTGATTGAGTTCGAGAAGAACTCGCGCGACGCTGCCAACATCGCAGGTGACGGAAAGCTCGACTTGCGATTCATTGCGTGGGTGAAAGTCGGCAACGTCGAATTGAAACGCGGAGCGAACGCAATTCGATTTCGAATGCACAGCGACAACAGCAATCACGGGGCGCTCGATTGCTTCGTGCTTTCGACGGAGCCGTTTACTCCGCGTGGGATTTTGAAGCCTGGAGAAGTCGCGAAGGGTGGCAACAAGCTGGAAGCTGATGCCACGGAGAAAGACAACAACTGGTTCGCGTTCGATCCGTCGGCGGACAAGTTTGAATCGTCATCAGCGATTGACCTGCGGTTTCTTAATGAGAAGTTCGCGGGCGAGCACGGCTTCATCGCGGCGAAGGACGGACACTTCATTTACAGCCAAACGGGAAAGCCGGTTCGCTTCTGGGCCGTGAATGGTGCGGCGGCGAAATCGCGTGATGAGTTGAAACGTGAGGCGCGGCAACTGGCGAAGTACGGTGTGAACCTCGTGCGACTGCATGGGCCGATGTTCGACAAGCGAGGCGAAGTCGATCCGGAAAAGATTCAACGAGCGTTCGATGTGGTCGATGCGATGAAGGCCGAAGGGATCTACACGCACTTTTCGATCTACTTCCCGCTGTGGCTCGATCCGCCTACGGACCTCGATTGGTTGTCTGGCTACGACGGAAAGTCACACTCGTTCGCGTCGCTCTACTTCAATGCGAAGTTTCAGGACAAGTATCGCAGTTGGTGGCGTGCGCTGCTCACGACACCGAGTCCGACAACCGGCAAGCGACTGATCGACGAACCCGCGGTGTTCGGTGCGGAGCTGATCAACGAAGACTCGTTCTTCTTTTGGACGTTCAATGACAAGAACATTCCGGATGCGCAGTTGCGAATGCTCGAACAACAGTTCGGTGAGTGGCTGAAGACGAAGTACGGCTCGCTCGAAAAGGCGTTCGCCGCGTGGAAAGAACAGAAGGTGGCTCGCGATGTACCGGCTGAAGAGCGAATTGGTTTTCGTCCGTTGTGGAACATCGCTCACGAAAAGACGCCGCGCGATCAAGACACCGCGTGGTTCCTGACGGAGCTACAACGGCGTTTCTACGAAGAGTCGTCGCGTTACTTGCGCTCCCTCGGATTCAAAGGCTTAATCACGGCGTCGAACTGGGCGACCGCGAGTCCCGAAGTCTTCGGGCCACTGGAGAAATACACTTACACCGCTGGAGATTTCTTCGACCGACATGGCTACTTCGGTTGCCGCAACGAAGGGGAGTTCTCCGAATGGTCGCTGCGAGACGGACACACTTATGTTGACCGCAGCGCGTTGCGATTCGAGAGCGAAGAGCCGGGCAAGCCTGCGTCGTTCGTACATCCGGCGATGGACCCGAAGTACGACAACAAGCCGTCGATGATCTCTGAAACGACATGGAATCGTCCGAATCGTCATCGTGGTGAAGCTCCGCTGTATCTCGCTACGTTCGGAGCGTTACAGGACAGCGACTGCATCGTTCACTTCGCGAAGGACGGAGTTGATTGGTCCGTGAAACCGGGCTACTTCATGCAGCCGTGGACGCTGACTGCGCCGAGTCAGTTCGGTCAGTTCCCCGCCGCCGCGTTGATCTATCGACGTAGCCTCGTGCAGACCGGCGACGTGATGGCCGACGTGACGCTCAAGGTCGAAGACTTGCTGAACCTCAAGGGAACTCCGCTACCGCAAGATGCGGCGTTCGATGAATTGCGACTGAAAGATGTCCCTCAAGGAACAACGCTCAAACTGGGTCAACGGATTGATCCACTGGTCCATTTCGTCGGTCGCACGCGAGTCACGTTTCGTAGCCCTGTCGCTCCGCGACAGGAAAGCCGGACAGATGAAGCCGTCCATCCGGCAGTCCAACTCAAATCACTCGCACCGTTCATTGATCACTCAAAGAAACTCATCACAAGCCAAACGAACGAACTGAAACTTGATTGGGGCAACGGCGTGCTGACGATCAACGCGCCAGCCGCTCAAGGTGCGAGCGGCAATCTCACATCTGCTGGCGAGATCAAACTCAGCGACAT
>CAIJTL010000743.1 GCA_903823545.1 uncultured Planctomycetaceae bacterium | reverse complement strand
TTGCACAAGCCGATTCAGATGAACTTTGATCCGCAGGGGAGATTGTGGATCGCGGCCTCCGAGACTTATCCGCAGATTGCTCCGGGGCAGAAGGCGAACGACAAGATCATCGTGCTCGAAGACACCGACGGCGACGGCCGCTCGGACAAGACGACGGTGTTCGCGGATGGGCTGCTGATTCCGACAGGCGTTGAGCCGGGTGACGGCGGAGCGTATGTCGCGGCGAGCACTGAGTTGCTGCATCTCAAGGACACCGACGGTGACGGTAAGGCGGATGAATCGCGAGTCGTGCTCTCGGGGTTCGGCACCGAGGACACTCACCACATTTTGCACACACTGCGGTGGGGGCCGGACGGGATGCTCTACATGAATCAGTCGATCTACATACACAGCCACATCGAGACTCCGCACGGCGTGCGGCGGCTGAACGCGGGGGGCATTTGGCAGTTCCGCCCGGAGACCATGAAGCTGGAGGTGTTTGCTCGCGGGTTCGTCAATGCGTGGGGTCATGCGTTTGACGATTACGGCGTGTCGTTCGCGACCGACGGAGCGGGCGGCGAGGGGATCAACTACGTCGTGCCCGGCGCGAGTTATGTCACCGCGTTTGGCGCGGAACGAATTCTCAACGGCCTGAACCCTGGCAGTCCGAAGCTGTGCGGTCTGGAGATCGTCAGCGGGCGGCACCTGCCCGACGACTGGCAGGGGAACCTGATCGCCAACGATTTCCGAGGCCATCGCGTCTGCCGCTACATCGTCAGCGAGGACGGAGCCGGCTTCACCTCGCGCGAGCAGGTCGAGCTGATCAAGTCGAATCACGTCGCTTTCCGCCCGATCGACGTGAAGATGGGACCGGACGGAGCGATCTACATTGCCGACTGGTACAACCCGATCATCCAACACGGCGAAGTCGATTTCCGCGACCCGCGTCGCGACCACACTCACGGCCGCATCTGGCGAGTCACCGCGAAAAACCGCCCGCTCGTCCCGCGCCCGAAGCTCGTCGGAGCCACCGTGCCGGAGTTGTTGGAGCATCTCAAAGCCCCGGAACAATGGACGAGACATCAAGCGAAGCGCGTGTTGAAGGAAATTGGGTTTCACGGCACGCCAGATGGAAACCGCGATATCGCCGAGTGGCGATACCCGCGCGAAAAAGAGATCAATGATGCGCTCCGCGAGTGGCTAAAGCATCTCGACGAGAACGATCCTGACGTTGAGCGACATCGGCTAGAAGCTTTGCGAATCAATGAAGCATTCGATGCCGTACCCGTTCAACTCATTCCTCAACTGATGCACGGAAAAGATCACCGAGTCCGAGCCGCCGCAACGCGAGTCATCCGGCTCGGACATGGCTTCTTCAAAAACAAATACGATCTTCTTGCGAAGCAAGTTGCTGACGAACACGCGCGAGTACGACTTGAGGCCGTTCGCACGTTGGGCAGCATCCCCGATGCAAAATCCGCTGAAGTTGCGATGCAGGCACTCGATCATCCGACAGACAAATGGCTCGACTATGCCTTGTGGCTAACGGCTCGCGACCTCGCACCGCATTGGTTGCCGCTCGTCGAGAAAGGCGAATTCAACTTTAACGGCAACGCGAAGCACTTGGCGTTTGCGATCAAATCGGCGGGCGCGACTTCGGCGATTCCGGCGCTCGTCAAACTGCTGGCGGAGGGAAAAGTCTCCGAGCAGGATCAGGCGGAGGTGATTCAAGTCATCGCCACGCTCGGCGGGCCGAATGAGCTGAAGTTGGTGCTCGATGTCGCGCTGAATGAAACAACTCCAGCCGCTCGGCGAACAATATTGCTCAACGAACTCGCGGCGACGGCCAAGCGGCGGAACGTCAAACCCAGCGGCGATCTCAGTAGGTTGGGACTCCGTCCCGACATGCTTTTGCAGATCCAATCCGGACAGGTCGGGACAGAGTCCCAACCTACGTTGATGGCGATCCTCAACTGCATCGGAGCTTGGAAGGTCGAGTCCCTGCGGGCGCAAGTCACTCAAATCGCGAGCACGGGCGAGTCGCCCGTGGCACTGAGACAAGAAGCACTCGAAACGCTGGCCGAACTCGGCGGTCCGGAGAGTATCGTGATGCTTGTCAAACATGCCGACACCAAAGAGCCGTGGCCCGTGCGACTGACAGCCGTAGCGTCGTTGGCATCGCTCGATCTGAAGCTCGCGACGGAGAAAGCAGTTGAAGTCTTCAGCAGCACGTCGCCGCAGAATGATCCGACAGCACTCTTCAATGCGCTGCTGCAACACAAGGGAGGACCGGAAGCTCTCGTTGAGGCACTCAAAGACAAACGCCTACCGGAAGACGCCGCGAAGTTCGGCGTGCGAGCGATCGACGCATCGGGCCGACCGATCCCAGCACTCACGGAGTCGCTCGCCAAAGCGGGCGGGCTATCGAGTGGCCCGCGCGAACTCTCCGCAGAACAAATGCAGACGCTCGTGGACGAAGTCAAAACGAACGGAAACCCTCATCGCGGCGAGGCGATCTATCGCCGCAAAGAACTGAACTGCCTGAAGTGCCATGCCATCGGCGGTGCCGGAGGCCGAGTCGGCCCCGACATGCTTAGCCTCGGCTCGTCCGCACAGATCGACTACATCGCCGAATCGCTGCTGGCCCCCAACAAAAAGGTCAAAGAGAATTTCAACTCGCTCGTGGTCGTGACCGACGACGGCAAGGTCCGCTCCGGCATCAAACTACGCCAGACCGACACCGACCTGCTGCTCCGCGACGCCGAAGACAACGAGTTCGCGATCCCACTGAAAAAGATCGAAGAACAAAGCAACGGCGCGAGCCTCATGCCCGCCGGCCTCGCCGACAAACTGACTCGCACCGAGTTGGTGGACCTCATCCGCTTTCTCTCCGAACTCGGCAAAGCGGGCGACTTCCAAATCAGCAAACAACAATTGGTCCGCCGCTGGCAAACGCTCGCCCCGACAGAAGCCGCCATCATGCAACTCCGCCGAGTCAGCTACGCCAGCGTGGCCCAAAACGACGCAGCCCTGACTTGGACTCCTGCGTACTCAACTGTCGCCGGTGAGTTGCCACTAACCGGCCTCCCTGAACTCCGTATCCCCTTTCGAGCGAAAGAAGGCCAACTCGGCGCCGCCTTCACCCGCTTCGAACTCGAAGTCACCGCACCCGGCCAAGCCAGGCTCGTATTGAATTCGCCCGACGGCCTCTCCGCTTGGCTCGACGCCAACCCAATCAAGCTAGAAAAAGAAACGCTGCTCGACCTACCGACCGGCCGCCACCGAATCACCTTCGCTGTCGAACTCTCACAACGCAACGTGCCGCTGAAGGTCGAAGTCTCCGATGTGCCGGGATCGAATGCGAAGGTGCAGTTGGTGAGCGGGAAGTGACACTCCGGTTGACTGTCCGAAGCATCGCATTGAAGAATGCTTCAGCACATTCTGGTTTTTGGAGAATCTTACATGGCTTCGTACAAAGCAAATTTTTTGCATCGTGGCAAATGGTGGGTGGCTTGGACGGATGACGTCCCGGGAGCGGTCACTCAAGGAAGAACTCTCGAGTCTGCTCGTGAGAATTTGAAGGATGCAATTGCGCTGATGTTAGAACCAGCGGATGTTGACGATTTACCGAAGGCCAAAAGCGAATTGGTCT